>ONXX01000011.1 GCA_900321955.1 uncultured Bacillota bacterium
CACTTCCTGTATGGCGAGCTCTTCCTTCTTCTGTTTCAGGGAGTAGGAAGGATTCGTATCAAACAGGTCAGTCTGTACGCTTTCCTTGTTGTAGGAGAGATCGGATACGGCAACGCCGATGGAACGGTAGGGGATGGAAAAATCGCAGTTTCTTTCAAAAAGAAGAAGGGCTTGCCGAAAGATTTCCTTGCTGAGATCGGAATTCTCTTTCAATCGGGTCTGCATCGTCCGGATCTTCATCTTGTTGTTGCGAACGACAAGATGCACGGTCTTGAAAAATAATCCCTTGCGGCAAAGACGTGCGGCAACGCTGTCACATACAATGGAGAGGATGGCTTTGAAATCATCCATATTATAAATATCTCTTGAAGAGGTCATTGAATTGCTGATGGACTTGACTTCTTCCTTGATCGTGCCGACTTTCTCTACATGATCGTTTCCCAAGCCGCAGGCATAGCGATGCAGGGAATAACCGAATTTGCCAAGGATCGAATGCAGATAATCCGGCGTCTTAGCGGCGATATCGCCGATCGTGACGATGCCGTAGCTCTTCAAGTGTTCACCGGTCTTTTCACCTACTCCCAGAAGGGAAGAGGCAGGAAGATAGCGGATGTCATCTAATGAATCGATCTTGCAATAACTGTCTTCCTTCGCCAGATCGGAACCGAGTTTGGCGTAGATCTTATTGAAGGAAACACCAATCGAAAGAGTCAGTCCGATCTCGGTTCGGGATCGGTAAAGAAGGGCATCGACGATCTTCTGGGCAGATCCGAAATACGGAACGCTTTCCGTGATATCCAGCCAGCATTCATCAATGCCAAACGGTTCGATCCGATCGGTGTATTCATAATAAAGATCTCTGACCTTTTCGGAAAAGTATTCATAGGTCTCGTAATCGGCATTTCGAAGGACGAGATTCGGACATTTCTTTAAGGCATCGCCGATCGTCTCTGCTGTCTTGACGCCGGCTTTTTTCGCCAGAACATTCTTGGCTAAGATGATGCCGTGGCGGCTTTCCTTATCGCCGGCAATGGCCATCGGGACATCCCGGAGTTCCGGGTTATAAAGCATTTCCACCGAGGCGAAGAAGCAGTTGAGATCGCAATGCAGAATCGTTCTTTTCACAGTTTTATTATACTTGAAAATACATCAAGTTCAATACAAAACTTGAATAAAAATCAAGTTTGCTGTATCATTGAAATTGGGAAAGAGGAATTAAATATGGAATTCAAAGAGAATCTGCGTTATTTGCGAAGACTGAATCAGATGTCTCAGGATGATCTGGCAAATCAGCTGGGTTATAAATCTTTTACCACGGTCCAGAAATGGGAAGACGGCACTGCTTTTCCGAGAGTGACGACTTTACAGAAGATCGCGGACATCTTTGATGTGGATGTGGATCATTTGCTCAACCTCAACATCAGAACTGAACAGGTCGCTGTCCCGATCCTTGGTGAAGTTAAAGCCGGTTATGATATGTATGCCAATGAAGATATCTATGGTTATGAATACTGCAACAACAGCGAATACGGTCCGGGAGAATATTTCTATCTCAAAGTCAAAGGTGATTCAATGATCGATCTCAGGATCGGGGAAGGGGACATCGTCTATGTCCGCAAACAGGATTACCTCAATGATAAGGATATCGGCGTCTTTCTTCTGGACAACAATGAAGTGACGATCAAGCGGGCCAGCTTCGATAAGGATAAGGTGACGCTGAAGGCGGCCAATCCTGCTTATCCGGACCGCACCTTTGCGCCGGATGAGGTCAAGATCCTGGGAAAGGTCTTGCATAATAAGGTATTGTTTTAATGGGCAAAGATACATTGAAATACATCGCTTTGTGCATGCTGGTCTATCTGGGTATGACTTCGGTCGAGTTCTTTGTGCTTGACCCGCTGATCGATTTTGTCTTGAGAGGTTTCTTCAATCACCTGTATGTCTATCTGTTTCTGATGCTGGTGATAAATCCGCTTCTGACAAAAAAGATCGTGAACAGTTTTAAATGGAAAGCGATTGCTGATAACGGTGACGAGATCATATAGTCACCGTTTTTATTTAATGCTAAAATTATGAGGTATGAATATTGCTATAGTTGCGGGCGGAACCGGCGGACACATCTATCCGGCTCTCACCCTGGCAGAAGCGCTGATCAAAAAAGGCCACAGGATCACCTTTATCGGTTCCAATGACCGAATGGAAAAAGACGTGATCCCGGCCAACGGGTTTGAATATATCGGCTTGAATGTTTACACCACCAGAGGCGGTGTATTTCAAAAGGCCAAGAGTCTGCTTTCCATAGTGAAAGCCTATTTCGACTGTAAAAAGATATTAAAGAACTATGACATGGCGATCGGTTTCGGCAATTACATTTCCATTCCGGTCATGGAGGCGGCAATCGCCTTGCATCTGAAAACGGTGATCCATGAACAGAACTCCTTTGTCGGCAGGGCAAACCGCATGCTGGACGAAAAAGTCGATCTGATCATCGGCTCTTACGAAGAAAACCTCAAGCAGTTCAAAAACCCCAATATTGCCATCCTGGGCAATCCGCAGTCTTCCAAAGCATATGAAGTAAAGGAAGATAAAAACGTGATCAAAGATCTGGGACTGGATCCGAATAAAAAGACCGTTGTCATCTTCATGGGATCGCTTGGTTCTTCCAGCGTCAATGAAAAGCTGATCGATTACTTTGCCTTGACGGATGGATCCTATCAGATCGTCTACGCGACAGGCAAGTCCCATTATGAAGAGACGATGCAGAAGGTCGAGGCAAAGGATCATATCAGGATCTTTGAAAGGATCGACGGCGTGAAGGTGATGAAGAATGCATCACTGCTCATATGCCGGGCCGGTGCCACAACGATCGCCGAGATCTGTGCGATCGGCATGCCGAGCATCCTGATCCCGTCTCCCTTCGTACCGAATAATCACCAGTATTACAACGGCAAGGCTTTGACCGATAAGGATGCCGCGATCATGATTGAGGAAAAGAACCTGGATCCAAAGATGTTGAATGAACTGGTCAATAGTGTTATAAATGATGAAGTAAAACTCAAAACGCTTGGAGATAACGCCAGAAAGATGGGCAATCCGAACGTTTTGAATGATATTGTTGAAGCGATAGAAAAACTATGATCAAAGAATTTCTGCAACTGCATGGTGAATACCATGATGATAAATCTTTTAAAGATATGACGACTCTCAAGATGGGCGGCAGGATCGCTCATTTCGTCATGCCGGAAAACAAGGATGAACTTAAGGTCATCGTCAATTTTCTGAAAAATGAGAGAATCCCTTATAAGGTGATCGGCAACGGTTCAAATCTGATCTGCGGCGAAAGCAAGTATGAGGGCGTGGTGATCAGCTTAAAGAAGTTCAATGAATACCGCGTTGAAGGCGAGGAGGTCTATGCGCAGGCCCGATGTCCGATGTTGTCCTTGAGGTGGAAGTCCTGAAGGATGGAGAATACTTCTGGCTGAATGCAGATGAACTGCGTTTTTCCTATCGCCGCTCGATCTTCCACGATCATCCGCACTGGGTGGTCGTTGCCGCCAGACTGAAACTCACCAGAAAACCGGCGGAAGAACTGGAAGAACTGATGGCCGACCGTTTAAGAAGAAGAAGAGAGACCCAGCCTTTGGATAAACCAAGTGCCGGTTCCTGCTTCCGCAACCCGGAGGATGAATTCGCCTGGAAACTGATCGATGGGATCGGTTACCGCGGTTACCGCATCAATGATGTCTGCGTTTCCGAAAAGCATTCCAACTTTATCGTGAATGAAGGAAACGGTACCGCTGAAGATTACCTTGGCATCGTTTATCAGATCCAGGATAAAGTCAAAGAAAAATACGGCGTCAAGCTGGTAATGGAAGTTGAGAAATTCAATTGTTAGACGACAAAGAAAATCTGCTTCAAAAGAATAAACTGTTCAACATCCGCAAAGACCGGAAGAAGAAGACGGCATATGAAAAGGCCAGAAGTTTTTATTTTGTCCTTTCCATTATTTTGAGTCTCGTCATTATCGCTGCGACCTATTTCTTAAGCAGCGTTTCCAATGTCTATCGGATCAGCGTGGACGGCAACATCTATCTGAAGGATGAAGACATCATTCAGATGAGCGGCCTGTCGGAAAAATCGAAGTATCTTCTGGTGATGCCGTTTCAGGTCAGAGAGAAGATAAAGAAAAACGAACTGATCGAAGATGTCAAAGTTGAGCGGCTTGAAGGAAGACTGATAAAGATCAGCGTGAAAGAAAAAAAGATCGTCGGCTATGCACCGGAAAACGGTCTGAATGTACTGATCGTCGACAACGGCGAAAAGATCGGGATCGGCAAGGATCAGATGTATCTGATTGCCAGCGGACCGATCATTGAAGGCTTTGATGAGGAAGGCCTGGTGACCTTGGCCAAGCAGCTGAACAAATGCGACAGCAAGATCATCAAGGAGATCTCGGAGATCCACCGCTATCCGGAATTGAAATATCAGGACGTGGAACTGGTGATGCGTGACGGCAATTATGTCTTCACTTCGGTGTACGGCATCAACATTCTTGAACACTACTTTGACATCGAGTCCAGCTATGTTTCTTCCGGCAAGAGCTGTTACTATTTTGAAGACATCTCGGGCAACGCCTATATCAGTGCCTGTCCATGGGAACCGGTAAAGGAAGAAGAGAAAAAGGAAGACGCTGCTCAGGAAGAAGAAGCGGAAACGGACGAAGAAAGCGAATAGAAAAGAAAAAAAGGAGATCAGCTGATCTCCTTTATCTTTTAATGGTGGTTCCGGCCAGAATTGAACTGGCGACACACGGATTTTCAGTCCGTTGCTCTACCTACTGAGCTACAGAACCATTGGTTGCGAGGGAAGGATTTGAACCAACGACCTCCGGGTTATGAGCCCGACGAGCTACCAGACTGCTCTACCTCGCGATGTGAATGGCGCAGGAGCTGGGATTCGAACCCAGGCGCCACTTGCATGACCTACCGGTTTTCAAGACCGGACCCTTCAGCCACTTGGGTACTCCTGCAAAACAGAAATGTTTGGTGGACCCTGAAGGACTCGAACCTTCGACCACCCGGTTATGAGCCGGAAGCTCTGACCAACTGAGCTAAGGGTCCAAAATAAGTGGTAGCGAGGGTGGGACTCGAACCCACGACCTACCGGGTATGAACCGATCGCTCTAGCCAACTAAGCTACCTCGCCATGCGCCTTAACAAATATGGTCGGGATGGCAGGATTCGAACCTGTGACATCTTGATCCCAAATCAAGCACTCTACCAAGCTGAGCTACATCCCGATACGGATTGGTTGTTTCGGCACAGCCAGCAAGATGTTGTGAAGAAGATCCTGTTTAGCTATGGGCGCACACAGAATCATAATAATGAGTGGTGGGGATGGTGGGAGTTGAACCCACACGGTATTTCTACCAAGGGATTTTAAGTCCCTCGCGTCTACCATTCCGCCACATCCCCATTTCTGGAGGTTCCTACCAGATTCGAACCGGTGATCACAGAGTTGCAGTCTATTGCCTTACCACTTGGCTAAGGAACCACGTGCGTTTTATGTTTCTAACAATTATGTTTTAAAAATGCAACAGTAAAAATTTTCATTGCGTTTAATTTTAGGACCATCTTTGATATAATTTTTGTATAGTATGAATTTGGAGGTTTCCAATGAATTTTTTTGGCGGGAAAAAGAACGAGGATAATCAATACGATCCTTCACTGAGTATCGAAGAACTCGAAAGTCTGATAGAAGAAAAAAAGAACGAAATCGCGAAGCTGAATCTGCAGATCGATGAACTGGATCAGCAGATCGAAACAGCGGATGCCCAATATGAAGAAAAGCTGGCAGGCCTGAATCAGAAGCAGGAAGCTTTTTATCAGGACCTGGAAAAAAAGAACAAGAAGACCGCCAAGGAATTAGAAAAACTGGAAAAGAAACAGGAAGATCTCAAGGAACTCCATGAGACGCAAAGTGCCGATATTCTCGCCAAGATCAAGGCATTGAAGACAAAGAAAAAAGAACTCCTTGATACGGAAAACAAGGAAGATGAAGCCTCCTTTGAAAAGAAGAGAGCAAATATTGAAAAACGTCTGAAAGAACTTCGAAACAAGAAGAAAGAGGAAGAAGAATCTTTCAACGCCCAGATGGAAGAAATCAAATCAGCACACGATAAGCTGCTGGTGAAAAACAATGAAGAAGGCGACCGTCTGAATGAAAAGCTTTTGAAGACAAAGGAAGAAGGGGAAGCGGAACTTGCTTCTCTGGAAAACCTTTTAAGTGATACACGCCTGAAACACGAGGCTGCCGTTTCGCAGCTTTCGGATCTGCAGGCACAGAAAGTGAAGGCAATCCGCCGTGAAGAAGAAGAAAAGATCGCTGCTTTGAAGGAAAGACTCAATTCCTACAACGGTGAGATCAAAGACCTTCTGGCCGAAAAGAACGAAAAACTGAGAAAGCTCGATCAGGCACAGCTGGATCACAGCCGTGACTACGACTCTCTTTCCAGAAGATACGAAGAAGAAAAAGAAAGAAGCATTCAGGAAAACGAAGAGCGCAATGCCGAAATCGAACGCAAGAATAAAGAACTGCAGGAAGATGATGCGGCAAAGAAAGAAGAGTATACTTCAACTTCCTTCGTTCTGGATAAACTGCTTCGTCTTTTAAACAATACCCGCAACGCCAAATATGACGCATTGAAGGAACGCGTGGAGGAACTCGATCCGCAACTGAAAGCCGGTTACGATGAGTATCTCGGCAAGAGCGACGAAGACTTCGTCAACGCCAGAGAAAAGCGCAGAAGCGAACTGGAAGTCCTCAATTATAACCTGTCCAGGGAAGAAGAACTGCTTTCCGGCCGTCAGGAATTTTTGAATACCCGTTTCAAAAACCGTGACGATCAATACCGGGCAAATGCCGCCAAGGCCGAAGAAGAGATCAAGGCTTTGGAAGAAGAGATCTTCTCACTCAATCATTCTTATGAAGAAAAGACCGCTTCCTTGAAGCAGAAGATCGAGGATGCCAAGAAGGCCAATGCCGAAGTCTTGCGCAATATCAACCAGAAGAATGATGATGAGATTCAAGGCGTAAGAAAAGAATATGCCGCCAGGATCGAATCGATTGAAGAACAGATCGCTCAGGCCAAGAACGGCATCGGCGACATGAACAAGCAGATCGCGATCGTCCAGAAGCAGATGGAAGACAACAACAGCGAATACGAAGATAAGAAGCTGTCTCTTGATGATGCACATGAAAAGGAAATGATCGAGATCAACGCCCAGCGTTCAAAGATCGATGACAAGGCAGCGGCTTATGAAAAGAAAAACGCTTCCCATATGGAAACCAACCGGAAGCGTGAAAAGGAAATCGCCGACAAGATTGAACTGATCAAGACAACCAAGCAGAAGCTGATTCAGAAAGAAGAAGAAAAGGAAGCTGCTGCTTTCAATAAGGAAAAAGAAGATATCGAGATCGCCATCAGCAAGCTCCATCAGACCAGAAACGATCAGAACGATGATTTCAATGAACGTATGGACCAGATGAAGGCCCGCTACGAAAAACTGATCGAAGATAAGAACGGCGTCATCGAAAATCTGAAACATCAAAGAGATGAACTGGTTTCCACCACCAGCTCGCAGGAAGCTGCCTTAGAGGCAACCCTGGTTTCCGTCAAGGAAGACCAGGAAGAAAAACTGGCGCAGCTGGCAAGAAACCACGATGCCGACATGGAAGAACTGAAGGCACAGGAAGATGCCAAGGTCGCCAGCATTAATGCAGTCTTTGCCAACCATAAAGAAGAACTCAATGCCCTGATCGCGCAAAAGGATCAGTATCTTTCCGATCTGGAAAAGACCAGGGAAGAAAATGAGAACTCCTTCCTGAATGCGCAAAGGGAATATGAAGAACTGAAAGTTTCTTCGCAAAAAGAAAATGAAGAACTGGAAGCTGACATCGACCGCAAGGAAAAAGAGCTGGCAGAAACCATTGCGCAGCAGCGTAAGGAATACGAAAAACAGACCAGGGATCTTAACGATCTGCTGGCCTTCTTAAAAGATTCCGCAAACGAAAAGCTGGACGATCTGAAACGCAATCTCAGCACTCTTCGCAGCGAACTCAAGACCAGATACCAGGATTATTCCGCCGGACTGGATCAGAAGCTGGAAGAAGAAAAGGCAAAACATGAAAGCGACCTCAACACACTGAAAGCCAATCTGGCAGAAGAAGAAAAACAGCTGGAGAACCGCAACGCCTTTTTAAGCGAGCGCTTCAGAAAGCGTGAGGATCTTTACAAGGAAAAGGTCAAGGAAAACGAGATCGCCATCGATGATCTCAAGTCTCAGATGGATTCGATTGCCAAGAAGTTTGAAGACAAGGATGCCCTGTTAAAGAGGGAACTGGAACAGACGAAGGCGGACAACGAAAAACAGCTCAAGGACAAGAAGAACGAATACGAGACCATCCTGGCTGATACCAGAAAAGAGTACGAAGAGATACGCGGCAGAATCAATAGCGATATTTCCGATATCCGCAACCGCATCGGCTCTTTGAACAAAGAAATCATCCGCATCGAGAAAGACGGTGAGAATTATTACAATGACTACCAGTCAAGAGTGCTCAACTTCTCCAAGGACAAGGACGCTTATTTAAAGAATGTGTCCGACTTGAAGGAAGAACTGAGCCAGCGCATGGCTGCTGTTTTGACTAAGATGGCCGAAAACGATGCGACTTATAAAGGCAAGATCGCCGACATTGACGAGCGCCGCGAAGAAGCCAACAGGCAGCATGAGGAAAAGGTCCTCCAGGCTCAAAGTGAGTACCAGCAGAAAGAGAGTGAGGCCAACGCCGCACATGAGGAAGACCTCGCCAGAGCTTTGAAGGCCCATGAAGAAAGCATGGCTGCCATCGAGCTTGATTACAGTAACAGGATCAAGGAAGCGCAGGACGAGTACGAGGCTAAGAAAAACGAGTACGAGACGGCCAAAGCTTCAATTGATGAAGAACTGGAGAAGATCAACACCGATACTGCCGATAAGATCAAGGCGATGGATGAAGAAAACAGCCGCCTGAATGAAACCATTTCCCGTATCAAGGTTGAAATGGAAGACAAGGAAGCTGAATTCAAGAACCAGATCGCCGTACTGGAAGAAGAAAAGAATGCCAGACTCTCGCAGATGGCTTCCAAGCAGGAAGCAGACCTTCTGAAGATCACCGAAGAATATGAGACGCTTCCAAGCAGACAATTGCAGGAAGTGCGCGACGAATATGCAGCGAAGCAGCGTGAATACAACGACGTTGCTGCGCAGATCGCTGCCAGAAGAAGGGCGATCGACGACAAGGAAGCACAAGAAGTCGAAAAAAACAATCAGGAAAAGGCCAACGCCGATGAGGTGCTGAAACAGGCGAAAGACGAGTACGAACGCAACCGCAAGGAAGCGGAAGACCTCGAAAGCGAACTCGGAAATGAGCTCGCCAGACGCCAGGGTGAACTGGATCAGTTCCGTCAGGATCTTTCCGATCAGCTGCAGCAGATCAAAGATACCAATGCCAGTGAACTGCAGAGATTATCTGACAAGCTGGAAGACGAATACGAAGAAGTCGAAAGACAATACAGAGACAAGCAGTCTGAGACAGAGAAACAATACGAGGAAAAGGTCAAAGCATTCCGCGATGAACTGCAGACCAAGAAGGATTCCCTCGATTCTTTGATGAATGAGATCGCTTTGCGCAAGCAGACGACCGAAAAAGAATGCATTGCCCGCTATACTGTCGCCGCTGACAAGACGAAGAATACGCAGCAGGAACTCGATGAGCTGCTCAAGGCCAATGAGTTCAAGCGCCAGGAACTCTCTCTTGCCTTAAAGCGCAAGCAGGAAGCTATCTCTGCCGAGATCGACAAGCTCAAGAAGGGCTATGCCGGTGTCCTCGATGAAAAGAAGGCGGCATACGAGAAGTATCTTGCCGAGGTCAATGAAAAGTGCACCAACCTGCGCAATGAGATCAACGACCTGGAAAACAAAAAGGCGATCGAACAGTCTAAACTCGAGACTTATGAAAACGAGAAGCAGACTTCGATCAACGATCTGACCAGAAGCGTCAAAGATTATATCGACAATGTCTCCGAGCAGATTTCACAGCTGCAGGATAAGCAGCATGAACTTGAAGATGTCCACAACAAGCGCATCTACAACATCAAGACCGAGATCGCTTCGACGATGTCGGAATACGATACCTTATTGAGAAGCCGTCCGGAACTTCTGGATGACACCAGAGAAAAGGGTGAAAACGATCTGGCAAAGCGCACCAAGCTCTTCAGAGAAAAACTGGATTCTTTGGAAAAAGCCCATGGCGAGATCCTGACCGGACTGGCCAACAAGCGCAACGAGGCGATTGATTCGATCTCCCGTGAGATCGGTCAGCTGGAGATCGACAAGCAGGATCGTCTCAAGAAATACGAAGAAGAAATACAGGCACTCTCCACAGCTTATGAAGCGATGCTGAAGGATGAAAGAGACAGACAGGCTTCCATGGCCGCCGACATCCGCAAGGCCAAGGCAGAGCAGGACAAGTTCATCAACAATATGTACAACCAGGATCTGAACGTTTCTTCCGACTTCAAGGAAGAAAAGAAGCGTCTGGAACAGCTGCATATTGATTCGTTGAATGAAAGCTCGGCAGAATTCGCTGCGCAGTCCAAGGCACTGAAAGAGAGCTTCGATGAGCTCATCTCGCAAAGAAAAGCCCTCAATGGTGAGATCGCTTCGATCGTTCGTGAATACAAACGCATCGATGATGATATCGCCAAGAAGCAATTGCAGCTTCGCTATGAGTGCAACGCCAAACTTCTGGAAGTCAGAAAGCTTCTGGAAGAAGAACAGAGCCGCCGCAAGGAGAAACTGAATATTCTGGATATCCTCAACGACGACGCCAACAATATCATCAGTTAAGAAGCACAATCGTGCTTCTTTTCTTTTAAGCAAAAGAAAAAGGCGACCGGGTCGCCTTTGTTCGGTTTTAGTGATTCAATGCCTTCAGCATCAGTTTGGATACCTGAAGGGCATATTTTGCCGGATCTTCCAGTTCCAGACCGGCCATCAGCGATGCCTGATCGTAAAGCAGATCGGCATACTCGTCGATATCGCCGTTTTCTTCGTATTGTTTCTTCAGTGCTGCGAAGAGCTCATGATCCGGATTGATCTCCATGATCTTGTTGGCTTTGGCACCTTCCTGATTCATGGAGCGCAGGATCTTTTCCATTTCGATCGACAGGTTGTCATCGGAGACCAGACAGACCGGATAGGTCTTCAAGCGGGTCGATAGACGAACATCGCTGACCTTATCTTTCAGAATTTCCTTGATCCTGGCAAGCAGATCCTTGCTTTCTTCATTCTTCTTTTCCAGCTCTTCCTTTTCTTCCTTGCTGTCAAGGTCAAGATCGCCTTTTAAGATGGACTTGAACGGTTTGCCGTCATATTCCATAAGGATGGAAGTCATGAATTCATCGACGGAATCGGTGAAGTAGAGTACTTCGTATCCCTTATCGAGGACTTTTTCCATCTGCGGCAGCTGCTTGATCTTATCGATGGATTCGCCGGCCGCATAGTAGATCTCTTTCTGATCTTCCTTCATGCGGGAGACGTATTCTTTCAAGGTGACGTACTTGTCTTCTTTGCTGGACTTGAACATGATCAGATCGATCAGCACGTCTTTGTTGGCGCCGAAGCCGTCGTAGCAGCCGTACTTGAGCTGGGAACCGAAGGCATCGAAGAACTTCTCATAGTTTTCTCTGTCTTTTTCCAGCATGTTTTCCAAAGTGGATTTGATCTTCTTGTCGACAGATTTCTTCAGAGCGTTCATCTGGTAATCCTGTTGCAGGATCTCACGCGAGATATTTAAGCTCAGATCATCGGAATCGACAACACCGCGGATGAAGCGGAAGTAATCGGAGACGATTTCCTTTGCCTCGTCCTTGATGAAGACGCCGCGGGAATACAGCTTCAAGCCAAGCTTGTAGTCACTCGTATAATAATTGAACGGTCTTTGCGACGGGATAAACAGCAGGGCTGTATAGGATGTGTTGCCTTCAACCTTGTAGTGAATGGTCTTTAACGGTTTGGCATAATCGTAGAACTCATGCATATAGAAGTTTTCGTAATCTTCATCCTTGATCTCTTTCTTGGACTTTTTCCAGATCGGCTGCATGGAGTTGACGATTTCAAGTTTGTTGACTTTCTCGCTCTTGCCGTCTTCCTTGTATTCATAGCTTTCAACCATCATTTCGATCGGATAGCGGATGAAGTCGGAATACTTCTTGACGAGGTTTTTGATCTCGTTGCTGTCCAAATACTTGTCGTATTTCTTTTCCTTGCTGTTCTTGCGGATGTAAAGGGTAATGGTTGTGCCTTCTTCCGCCTTATTGTCAGAAGTGATCTCGTATCCGTTCATATCGGAAGTCCACTTGCTGGCTTTTTCTTCGTTGACTTTTCTTGAACAGACTTCTACGCGGTCGGCAACCATGAATGCCGAGTAGAAGCCGACACCGAACTGGCCGATGATGTCTGCTTCACTTTTCTCATCCAGCTCTTTCTTGAACTCGAAGGAACCGGATCTGGCGATGGTGCCCAGATTTTCTTCCAGTTCTTTTCTATCCATGCCGATGCCGTTATCGGAGATGGTGATCGTCCGGTTTTCTTTATCGATGTCGATGTGAATCTTCGGATCTTCAAAGCGGATCGTCTCATCAGTCAAAGACAGAATGTGTCTTTTATCCAAGGCATCCGATGCATTGGAGATCAGTTCTCTTAAGAAGATATCGGTATTGGTATAAATAGAGTTGGCCATCATGTCCAGTAATCGTTTGGATTCGGTTTTAAATTCTTTTACTGCCATTTTATTGCCTCCTTAGCATGTCATTAGCACTCTATATCATAGACTGCTAATTAAATATATCATTAATTAAACGTCAAATCAAGTAATGTATAATGAATGTATGCTGAACATCGTAAATAAAAGCAGATATAACGATCTGAAAGACTACTATCCCTACCTGGAAGAATACTATCAAAAAACACTTGAGGTCTTACAAATTGAGGACAATTATGTCCTGTCGTTGATCATCTGCGGTCCGATCACCATCAAAAGGATCAACCGCGATTATCGAAACAAGGACGCTGTTACTGATGTCATCTCTTTTGCCTTGTTGGATAACGAGGATGCCGTGGAGTATGAAGACCGCATTGAACTGGGTGATATCTTCATCAACCGCCAGCGTGTCTTTTCCCAGGCGAAAGAGTACGGCCATTCCGTAAAAAGAGAATTCGTTTTCCTCTTTGTCCACGGCTTGCTGCATCTGTTAGGCTATGATCATATGAACAAGGAAGATGAAGAGAAGATGTTCTCTTTACAAAGACAGATCGTCGGAGATCTGAAATGAAAAAGAAATTTGCCGATTCCTTTAACGGTCTGAAAACAGCCTTAAAGCACAAGGCGGTCCTGGTGCAGTGCTTTCTTGGGGCAATGGCCGTGATCGGCGGTCTGATTATTTCTTTGGACTATTATGAATGGCTGGCCTATATCATCTGCATCTTCATGGTGATCTCCACCGAAATCATGAACACGGCAGTTGAAAGGATCGGCGATTATCTCAATATGCATGAAGATGAAAGAATCAAAACGATCAAGGATCTTTCCAGCGGGGCGGTACTCACCGCCAGCATCGGAGCCCTTGCCGTATGTATCTTTTCATTGATCAGGAGGTTATGATAATGACTCATGAAGAGCTGGTAAAAGAAGCGTTCAAGGCGATGGACAATGCCTACGCCCCTTATTCGAATTATCATGTCGGTGCCTGTGTCTTATGCAAGGACGGAACGACTTTTTATGGTGCCAATATTGAAAATGCATCCTTCGGCGGGACCAACTGCGGTGAAAGAAGTGCGATTTTCGCAGCCTATTCCAGAGGCTACCGCAAGAAGGATATCGAAGCGATCGCCATCGTAACGGACGGCAAGCGTATCGGTGCACCTTGCGGTATCTGCCGTCAGGTTCTCTCCGAACTGCTCGAACAGGGAACGCCGATCATCCTTTCCAACGGCAAAGAGACGATCGAAACCAACATCTATAAACTGCTGCCGTTCCAGTTTTCCAGTGAGGACCTTGATTAAATGAAGTCCGGTTTTATTGCAATACTGGGCCGGCCGAATGCCGGCAAGTCGACGCTGATCAATTCGATCATGAAAGAAAAGATCGCGATTACGACACAGAAGGCACAGACGACCAGGAATGCGATCCTGGGCATTTTGAATGATGAAGATTCCCAAATCGTCTTCATTGATACACCGGGTATCCATGAGGCCAAGACGGCTTTAGGCACCTACATGAACAGGGAAGCCTTGTCGCAAGCGGAAGGCGTGGATATCATCTACTACATCGTCGATGGGGCCAAGGGCCTTCAAAGCGAGGACAAGCAGATCCTTGAAAGAGTCTTCTCCTATGGTGCACCGGTCTTTCTTCTGGTCAACAAGATCGATGAGATCTCCTCGGATCTTCTGATCCGAAGGCTGACGTACGCTTCCGACAATTATTCCTTTGCCGAGATCATTCCGATCTCCGCTTTGAAGAAAGACAATATCGATGAGCTGATCGCCACTTCAAAAGGATATCTGACCGATTCGGTTCAATACTATCCGGAAGATGTGAAGACCAATATGAACCTGGATTTCCGCATCTCCGAGATCATCCGCGAAAAGATCATCCTGAATACCCGGGAAGAAATACCGCATCTGGTGGCCGTGCGCATCGAAGAGATCAAGGAAAAGACTTCCAAAGTACAGATCGAAGCGACCATCATCTGCAACAAAGACACCCACAAGGGCATCATCATCGGCAGAAGCGGTTCGATGTTAAAGAAGATCAACGATCAGGCTTCCAGCGACATTGCGCGTCTGTTTGACGGCAAGAAGATCATCCTTTCTCTTTATGTCAAAGTGGAAGAGGACTGGCTGAATTCACAGAAACAGCTCTTTGATCTGGGATACTTCTCAGGTGACAGGGATGAATGACAAGATCACTGCTTTTGTCTTAAACCAGAGCGATTACAAGGAAGCTGATGTTCTGATGCAGGTGGTCAGCAAAGAGTATGGCATCATCTCCCTGGTCGGCAAGGCCGGCAAGAAGCTTTCCAGCAAGAATCATTTTCTGCCGATGTGCCTCTATGAATTCATCATCGACTACAAGGAAGGCAAGGACATCTTTTCCATCCACGGCTACAAGCTGCTGGAAAACTATTTCGAGGATAAGGACATCGGTATGATGTCTTTCAAAAATGTGATCCTGGAGCTGGTATTGAAGAACCGCGATATCGATTGCTTCGATCCGCTGCTCTTTGTTTTCCGTAATATAAATAAGGAAAACCGTTATCTGCCCGGCTGCATGTTTCTGTCTTATATCATCAAGCGTTTCGGCATCATGCCGATCGTTGATGGCTGTGCTCTGTGCGGAAACAAGAAGGTCGTCACTCTGTCCAACCGTCATGGCGGCTTCCTGTGTCTTGAACATATGGGTTCCGAACATCCTTTGCCGGTCGAGACTTTGAAAAAGTTCCGTCTGATCATCAAGGGGGAATTCAAGGATTATGAGGTGCTGAAACAGTTTCCTTACGACTACCGAGACTTTACATTGCTGATGGACTTCTATCTGGCCAACAGCGACGTGAGACTGCGTTCTTACGATTTCTACAAGACGATAAACTGATATGAAAAAGATATTGATCGTATTTCTCTTACTGATGTTAAGCGCGTGTTCCCGACGTGCCTTTTCGATCAATACGGATAACGTCAATGTCATGGACTATGAAACGCAAGAGATCGACGATGCACTCCATTCTGCCGAATATCTGGTCATCGATATGTCCGACTGCGATTACCTGTATGCCAAAAATGCCGATGCCCGCATGTATCCGGCTTCTTTGACCAAACTGGTCACCATGGACGCCGTCCTGAATCTGAGTGAGGATCTGAGTGATCATTCTTCTGTAACCTATGATCAGGTGGAAGCTCTGATCGATGAGGATGCTTCTTTGGCGTATATTCAAAGGGACTATCCATATACGCTGTCAGATCTTTTGTATGGCCTGATTCTTCCTTCCGGTGCCGATGCGGCATTGGCCCTGGAAAACTACTATGACAGTCTTGGCATTTCTCTGGTGGACGAAATGAACACATTGTGCCAGGAACTTGGCTGCACCATGACTCATTTCACAAATTCGACCGGTCTTCATGACGACGATCACTATACCTGCCTCAATGATCTTTATCTGGTGGTGAGAGACATTCTGAAGTTTGAAAAGGGCAGAGAGATCCTCAATTCTTTGTCGCATACTTTGGAAGACGGCACCGTTGTGCGTACGACGATGGGCGTCGCTTACCGCGATCTGGATTTTGTCATCCTGGGCGGCAAGACCGGCTATACGCCGGAGGCCGGCCAGAATATCATCACCCTGTGCAAAGACAAGGGCAGATCTTATCTGGTCATGACCGGAAACGCCTATGGCAATTATTCTGAAAACCAGTACTGGCACTACGATGATGTCGTAAAAATATTTGAATATATGCATAAAGACTAATATAATGGTTACGTGGGGTGCCGCAAGGCTGAGATCATACCCGTAACCTGATCTGGATAATGCCAGCGTAGGGAAGGCACCTTTTGAATGGAGGTGTTTTTTTATGGAAAAATCTAATTCTGCTGTAAAGACGATCGCTTATATGGCGATCTATTGTGCCGTCTTTGTCGTCTTTGACAGAGTCTCCGACATGCTGAACCTGTTCAAGATGGCATCGGGCGGCAAACTGAATTTCGGACCGATCGCCTTGCTTGTGTGTTCCTACCATTTAGGCTGGAAGAAGGGCGCAATGGTCGGCGTTGTTTCCGTCTTTCTGCAGCTGGTCATCGGGTCGGTATCCTGGTATGGCATCGGCAGCTTCTTGCTGGACTATCTGATCGCTTATGCCGTCTATGGCATTGCCTCAATGTTCCCGAATTTCGGTTATTTCTATTCCGGCATTTTAGTGACCAGCGTTATCCGTCTGCTGTCATCCACCTTGGCCGGAACCATTCTTTGGGAAACGCCGTTCTGGGCTTCGTTATCCTATAATGCAACTTACATGATCCCGACAACCGTATGTGCGATCATCGTTGTTCCTCTTCTGGTGGAACGTCTCAAACCGGTCTTCAGAAGATACCAGTAAACAAGGCGTGGTTTGAAGTCTTCCATATTGTGATATAATGCAAAAGCATGGAAGAACTAAAGATCGGAGACAGTGTATTCGTACAGTCCTATAAACACAACGGTTCATTGCACAGGACCTGGTCAAAGGCCCTGGTCGTTGATGTCTTAAAAGACTGCTATGTCGTCGTGACGGACCACACCTGGGTGGTGGAGGCCGATAACCGGCGCTGGCTGACCAGAGAACCGGCGATCTGTTTCTACTATAAGAATAAGTGGTTCAATATTATTTCCATGGTCAGAAAAAGCGGCATTTATTATTACTGCAATGTCGCGACACCGAGCATCTATGACGGAGAGGC
Source organism: uncultured Bacillota bacterium (assembly GCA_900321955.1). The sequence goes on from ONXX01000011.1 coordinate 17,590, forward strand.
GATCAAGAATATCGACTACGACCTGGATGTCAAGGTCTTCCCGGATGATACCTATATGGTATTGGATGAGAACGAATTTGAATATCATTGTCACAAGATGAATTATTCAGATGAAATAAAACAGATCTGTATCGATGCGAAGGATGAACTGGTTGATATGGTGAAGAATAAGACGGTGCCGTTTCAATTCTCCTATATCAATGACTACATCATGAAATACTTCGAACTGCTGTTTGAAAAAGAGTAAAAGAACTGAAGAAAACGACATTTATCACAAAAATAAAAAAAGTGAAAAAAGTTGTTGACTTCAGTTCTTTATTTTGATAGTATAAATAGGCACCCCACAAGTGAGCACCGAATGGTAAACACTGATGAGATGCGATTCGATCTTTGAAAACTAAATAAGAAGCAATTAAACAAAACGTCAATTCATTTAAACCAAGAACGATTAAGTTCTTAAATATCGAGTCATCAAACGGAGAGTTTGATCCTGGCTCAGGATGAACGCTGGCGGCGTGCTTAATACATGCAAGTCGAACGGATGAAGGAAGAAAGCTTGCTTTCTTCCCGATTCAGTGGCGAACGGGTGAGTAATACGTAGGCAACCTGCCCCAAAGCGGGGGATAGCAGTTGGAAACGACTATTAATACCGCATAGGTAATAGGGAGGCATCTCCTTATTATTAAAGGTGCGTTTGCACCGCTGTGGGATGGGCTTACGCTGTATTAGCTAGTTGGTGAGGTAACGGCCCACCAAGGCGATGATACATAGCCGGTCTGAGAGGATGAACGGCCACATTGGGACTGAGACACGGCCCAGACTCCTACGGGAGGCAGCAGTAAGGAATTTTCGGCAATGGACGAAAGTCTGACCGAGCAACGCCGCGTGAGTGATGAAGGTCTTCGGATCGTAAAGCTCTGTGGTAAAGGAAGAATACCATGTTTAGGAAATGATTCATGGCTGACGGTACTTTACTAGAAAGTCACGGCTTACTACGTGCCAGCAGCCGCGGTAATACGTAGGTGGCAAGCGTTATCCGGATTTATTGGGCGTAAAGGGTGCGCAGGCGGTCTGTTTAGTCTGAGGTGAAAGCGTTGAGCTTAACTCAATTAAGCCTCGGATACTGGCAGACTAGAGTGCAGAAGAGGGTTATGGAATTCCATGTGTAGCGGTAAAATGCGTAGATATATGGAGGAACACCGGCGGCGAAGGCGGTAACCTGGTCTGTTACTGACGCTCAGGCACGAAAGCGTGGGGAGCAAATAGGATTAGATACCCTAGTAGTCCACGCCCTAAACGATGATTACTAAATGTTGGGGAAACTCAGTGTTGTAGCTAACGCAATAAGTAATCCGCCTGGGGAGTATGCACGCAAGTGTGAAACTTAAAGGAATTGACGGGGCCCCGCACAAGCGGTGGAGTATGCGGTTTAATTCGACGCAACGCGAAGAACCTTACCAGGGCTTGACATCCCCTGCAAAACTATAGAGATATGGCAGAGGTTATCAGGGTGACAGGTGGTGCATGGTTGTCGTCAGCTCGTGTCGTGAGATGTTGGGTTAAGTCCCGCAACGAGCGCAACCCTTGTCTTTAGTTACCATCATTTAGTTGGGGACTCTAGAGAGACTGCCGGTGATAAACCGGAGGAAGGTGGGGATGACGTCAAATCATCATGCCCTTTATGTCCTGGGCTACACGCGTACTACAATGGCGTACACAACAAGAAGCAATACAGCGATGTGGAGCAAAACTTACAAATTACGTCTCAGTTCGGATCGAAGTCTGCAACCCGACTTCGTGAAGTTGGAATCGCTAGTAATCGCGGATCAGCATGCCGCGGTGAATACGTTCTCGGGGCTTGTACACACCGCCCGTCAAACCATGAGAGTCGGTAATACCCGAAGCCGGTGGCATAACCGTAAGGAGTGAGCTGTCTAAGGTAGGACCGATGATTGGGGTTAAGTCGTAACAAGGCATCCCTACGAGAACGTGGGGATGGATCACCTCCTTTCTAAGGAGAAGGTCAGCGACATTCAGATCGAGGATCTGGATTGTTGGTTGGTAGATGAGGGGCACTTAAGGATATTGTTTAATTTTGAGGGTCTAAAGGGACTCGAAAAGAATATGGGGGTGTAGCTCAGCTGGGAGAGCACCTGCTTTGCAAGCAGGGGGTCGTGAGTTCGAGCCTCATCATCTCCACCAGAGCGCAAGATCCTCTGGTAGAAGGGGAATGAGCGCGAATGTGGGCCTGTAGCTCAGATGGTTAGAGCGCGCGCCTGATAAGCGCGAGGTCGCTGGTTCAAGTCCATTCAGGCCCACCAACATGCACCTTGAAAACTGAACAAATTCAAAGAAGAAACTGCGAAACAAGACATCAAATAGCAGGAAATTGTGGGAAACTACAAAGAACGCGGAAATGAATCTTGTTGGTGCAAAAGGATCTTCAAGAGAGAACCTGTAAAAAAGCGAAACAGGAACGGTCAAGCTACAAAGGGCGCAGGGCGAATGCCTTGGCACCAGGAGCCGAAGAAGGACGTGGTAAGCTGCGAAAAGCTGCGGGGAGCTGCAAACAAGCGTTTATCCGCAGATATCCGAATGGGGCAACCCGCATACTGTCATGAGTATGCACCATACACTGAATACATAGGTGTATGGGGGGAACCACCTGAACTGAAACATCTAAGTAGGGTGAGGAAGAGAA
>ONXX01000031.1 GCA_900321955.1 uncultured Bacillota bacterium
GTCAAAGGGATCAAGATAGATGTTGGCCAATAAGGGTGAGAGATTTCCTCCCTGCGGGGTTCCTGACTTTGTCTCATAGATTGTTCCGCCGATATTGACCCCCGATTGCAGAAATTTTCTGATGATCGATTCTGTATCACCATCTTTGATGATATTGTGTACTAAGATCATTAAGATGTTCTGATCGACATTGTCAAAGAATTTCGACAGGTCTAAATCGACTAACCAGTCATAGCCATCACCAAAGTATTCCAAAGCCTTAAGAACAGCCTTCTCACAGCTTCTGTTTTCCCTGAATCCATAGGAGGAATCCGAGAAGACTTTCTCACACATCGGTGATATCACCTGTGTGATCGCCTGCTGTAGGACCCTGTCCTTGACACTTGGTATACCCAAAGGCCTTTTGGATCCATCGGGTTTTGGGATCAATACTCTTCTTACGGGAAGCGGTTTGTACTTTCTTTGCCTTATCTTCTCAAAGATAAGTTCGCCATTTTCCTTAAAGAAGGCATCCATCTCTTCAACACTCATTCCATCAACACCAGGTGAACCTTTATTGGCTTTGACCTGTCTGATGGCAAGATCAATGTTGTCATCACTTAAGATCTTTTCCAAGAGTTCTGACATACTTTGTTTCTTTCCTTTCTTTTTCGCCTGAATGATCCAATGCCCTAAGAAGACATGTCTTCAGCACAGACAATTAAGAAGATCATTCATACATTCCTGAAGTCTACTTGAAACTTCAAACTGATTCGCCCCTTCGCTCCATGTACATTACATACACTTCTTCACTACTATGGGTTCTGCTGACTTCTCATGATTCGTTGTTACTATGACAAATGAGCCACTCATGAGATCTCCCGGGGTAAGGTCATATCTCCTTCACTGCATACCTGCCGCATTTACCTGTAAGAGTATTCCGCAGTCAATAGGATTTCGTGTTGTTCGGCACACTCATCCGACTCTTACCGGCCTCACTTGCGGTTTCTTTTCGTCAGGCCGCAGTTTTGTCTTCACCTTCCTTCAGATTCTTCCTCACGGAAGACACCCTTGGTGTTCGACTAGTGGTTGACCACTGCGATGATAATCCCCACGATGGACTTTCACCATCAAGATATATGCCATGCCCGGCACACCGAGAAAAAAACTACAGATGAACTGTAGTCTTTCTTATCGTAAATACTCGCGGTTGCGGATGTCTTTCTCAACGCGTAAGAACGCTTTGAATACGACCATGATCTCCATTCTTCCCAAAAACATACCGATGATCGCTGTCCATAAAATGACTTTCGGAGCATAGTAGTTGGTGATGCCCAAAGACAGTCCGACGGTCGAAATGGCCGAAGAGAATTCATACATCGAATCCTGCAGGGTGTATCCGTACATCGTGAAGATAAATGAACCGATAAAAAACAGCAGGATGTAGAACAGGACATAGGACGATGTCGAACGAATCTCATCATCGGAAAGGGAATACTTTTCGCCGACCCGATAGATGCGGTGGGTACAAATGACTCTTGGATTCATGATCGATTCACGGATCGAATAATAGATGCCCTTTAAGACAACGATGACTCTGTACTGTTTGATACCGCCGCCGGTAGATTCCTGATCACCGCCGACCAGCATCATCATTACCATGATCGTGATAAAGCCGGGTGGCAATAAGGACATATCGCCGACTGAAACGAAACCGGTCGTCGTGATGCAGGTGACAAACTGGAACAGAGATACTCTTAAGCTCTCCCAGAAATTATCGGTATAGCCGTTCTGTAAGAGATTGAACGTCATCAATGAAACAAAGATGACAAACAAGACCGCAAAGAACTTGGTCTCGCAATGATTGAAGTACTTCTTGAATTTGCCCGAGAAGAAGGACAGGTGCAGCATGAAGTTGGTCTGTCCTAAAATCATCAGCACGATGGTAATCAGCTCGATCGCTACGGAATGATAACCGTAGATGGATTCACCGATGACGGAGAAACCGCCGGTCGACAAAGCGGCAATCGATGTGTTGATCGCATCGAATACCGGCATGCCGCAGATAATGTAAGCCAGTGTTCCGACAAAAATATAAGCGGAATAAAACGACAGGATCAGTCTTGCCGACTTTGCCAGGTTTGGCATCAGACGGTCGTTGTGGCCTTCTGCGTTGTATAAGTTGAGACCATAGCGGTCCGAGAACGCCGAGGTAATGATCAGAACCAGCCCGACACCGCCGACAAACAGCGTGATCGAACGAAACATCAGAAAGATCTTCGGTGTGTGATCGACATCGACAACGGAAAGACCGGTCGTCGAATAGCCGGACGTCATTTCAAAGGCGGCCTGGGTGAAGTTATAGTCGCCCTTCAGCATCCACGGAAAACAAGACACCATGATGGCGATCAGCCAGATCATGACCAGCAGCAGGGAATCGTAATGTTTCTCCAGTTTGACGATCTTCGTATCTTTCAGAATATATCTCTGCAAGCCGCCAAGGCCGATGGCCGCAATGCCCGGAATCAGAAAACAGTAGGCATAAGAAATATCTTCCGGATAGAAAGGCAGAACGATCAGCGGCAGCAATTGTATGACACCGATCATCACCAGAAAGATGGAGAGGTAGAAAAAGACGAGACGGTAGTAATCCTTCTTTTTCATTGTTTCTTCCTCTGGAAAACAGAAATGATCTGATCACGGTTTTCAACGGTCGTGACGATCATAACCTTGTCGTCCTCTTCAATGACGATGTTGCCGTTAGGGATCAGTGTCCTTCCTTCTCTGCTGATCGAAGCGATCGTGCCCAGTTCGGAGATGTTGATCTCACGTAAGGACTTGCCTACGACATCGAGGTCTTTGCCGACACGGATCTCAGCGATGAAGACCTTGTCATCTTCCAAAGACAGAGAGTTGACCATGTTTTCAATGGAAGTCAGATTCTTGACCTGTTCACCTAAAAGATAGGTAGCGGAAACAACCAGGTCGATGCCCAGTTCCTTGAAGATATTAACGTTCTTCGGGTTGATGACCATGGCGATGCAACGCTTTGCCCCCATCAGCATCTTTGCCGTCTTGCAGGCGACATAGTTCTTGTAGTCATCTTCCGACAAGGCAATAAACAGATCGCAGTTCTCTGCCCCTGCTTCCTTGAGTTCGTTGGCTCTGGTGCATCTTCCGTGCATGACAGGAATGTCGTTGCTTTCGGAAAGATAGCGGCAGACATCTTCGTCTTCATTGATTACGACCAGGTCGTTGAATTTCGTGTTGAACAAAGAAATGATATAGTCGGCTTCATGGAAACCGTCAGCTATTACGATCTTCATTATTCTGCCTCCATTTCTTTTGCGGATTCAAATTCCTCCAGAGACAGATCAAACGGACAAATGCAGTTGACCTTCTCGTCAACCAGGACCCTTTTGCGGGAATCCTTGAGACGGATGTAGACCTGCGGAACATTATAGAAATGGGTGCACAGATCAGCCAGGAAGATATTGGTATTATCGTCATCGGTCACGGCAATGAAACGGTAGCAGTTTCTTACACCGCACTTTTCCAATAAGGCGCGGTCTGTTGCCTCACCCTTTTCGACAAAACCGCTGTATTCGCCAAGTCTGTCGATCTTGGACGCATTGCGGTCGATAACGATGACGTTGGCAGTCTTGTTCAAGGACCTTGCGATCGTTCCGCCCAATCTGCCGGCGCCTACAATGATCGTATTCGAGTTCTTCATATTTCACCTCTTAAATAAGCCAGGATCTATTTAAATAGGAATAGATCGTGGTTACAAAACAATATTATAGATTCAGCCTTAAAAATAATCCATCATTATTGTTTTTACCCGACAAAAAAAGCTCTCCTTTTTACAGGAGAGCTTTCTCATTCAATGATTATTTGTAATACCTCATGTTTTCGAAGTATTTGTTGACGATACCGTTGAATTCTTCCCAGAGTTCATTTTCATGTTCTCTGCCGGCATTGCCTACTTCTTTCCACTTAGCACGAAGTTCCTTGATGGAATTGACTTCGTCATCGGTGAATTCACTTCTGGCCAGGTAAAGCTTAGCTTCCTGGATGATTTCTTTCTTTGCCTCGACTCTCTTGGCATAGGTCTCTTTCATCTGATCGTAGTAGGCATCTCTTCTCTCAAAGAAAGCTTTTCTTTCAGCTAAAAACTGCTGCCAAAGATCATCATCGTCTCTGCGTCCGGCGCTGCCGACCTTCTTCCATTCTTCCATCAGTTCGTTGGAACGGTTTCCGGCTTCCTTGATATTTTCAATACCGGCAACTTCCTTTGCCTTGGCAATCAGATCTTCCTTTAAAGCCTTGTTTGCTGCATACGTTTCCTTCAGATTAGCGAAGTATTCATTCTTCTTCTCGAAGAATTCGCTTCTGATCGCAGAGAACTGAGCCCAGAGCTCGTCGTCCTTTTCTTTATTGATACGACCGGCATGTTTCCAGTCTTCCAGCAGCTGCTTCATCTGCTCAGTGCCCTTCTTGAAGTTGTTCTTATCCAGGACTTCCTTTGCCTGGGCGATGATCTGGTTCTTTCTGTCTTCCGTATTGATATAAACATCACCGGCCTTTTCAGAAAGCTGATCCATCAGCTTGTTGAACTTTTCACTCAGTTCCTGATCAGAAAAAGATTCTTCCTCTTCTCTAACGCGAGGCCATCTTCTCTTGAGGTCCTTTGCCCTCAAAAATGCTTCTGCTGCATTTTCTTCGCCAAGAAGTTCTTCTAATTTGGCGATTAACTGTTCTCTAATGTCGTTCTTTTCCATGTACTATGCCACCTACCTACTCTTACAATTGTAACATTTTTACATTAAAAATTGCTATAAAAACATAAACTGCTTCCCTAAAGGATCGATTCTAGACCCTTTTTTGACCTTAAAAAGCTCTTTTAAGCTGTTTCCAAGGCCTTTTCATCGCTCATGATCTGTAATTTATCTTCCAGAAACCGTTCAAAATCCTTTGGCTCAACGGCCTTGGAGAAGTAGTAGCCCTGAACGATATCGCAGCCCAGCTTCTTTAAACAAAGATACTGATCTTCGTTTTCCACTCCTTCGGCGATCGTCAAAACACCAAGATAGCGGGCAATATCGATGATGATCGCAATCATCCTTGTATCCTTCTTCCCCTTGAAAGCTTCCTGCAAAAAGCCCATATCGATCTTCAAGGCATCGATCGGCAAATGTGACACCATGTTCAAGGAAGAATAGCCGGTACCAAAGTCATCCATCTCGATCAGAAAGCCTTTCTTTCGTAGCTGCTTAACCCTCTCAATGATCAAAGAAGGATCCTCCATATATGCCGACTCGGTGATCTCCAAGAGAAGTTCCTCACTGGAAATGTCACAGTCTTCAATCAGCTCTTCCAGATAGACGACCATCTTTTCATCAGGCATGTCCACCCGGGATACATTGACCGAAACCGGCACGGTGATCTTTTTCTTTCTCTTCCACTCGCTGATCTGCCTGGCTGCCTTTTGCCAGACATAGGCATCGACTTTCCGTATCAGACGGCTTTCTTCCAGAAGCGGTATGAATACGGAAGGCGCAATCATGCCATAGGCATGGTGGTGCCAGCGTAACAGTGCTTCCGCCGAACTCAAGACCGGTACCTTTTCCTTGATGTTGAACTTGGGCTGGTAATAGACTTTGAATTCTTCTTCCTTCAAAGCCTGCTCGACATCCAGCAGCAGTCGTTTCTTAAACTCATCTTCCCTGATCTCTTCATAATGAAAAGGTTCTTCCTTGATCATCGTCAGAGTATGCATCTCATCATAGCGGATGATCGCTCTTGAGATCCTGGCCAGGATGATTTCTTTATCCGGCAAAGGCTTTTCCAGAAAAGCGGAGGCACCAAGATAGTGGTAACGCTCTTCGATCTGTTTTTGTTTTGAGACTAGGATCAAAGGGATCTTCTGATCCATACAGGCCTTTACAATTTTCCGGCTTCCTTTTTCATCCAGATCGATGATCAGTAAAGCAGCAGTCTCGCTTTCCTTAAACAGTCTTTCCCTGTCAAAGATGAAAAAGACCTCGTAATCTGCTTCGAGGATCTTTGAAAGTTTCCTGATGTCCTGATCTTCTTTCCGTGCCCAAAACAAGACCCTTTTGGTCTTTTGTTCACAAGAAGCTATTTTGAATGTTTCCAAAGTCCGAATCCTTCTGTTTTCTTCATTATAGTCTCGGACAGGAACCAAATTTTCTCATTTTAAAACAAAGTGAGCTGATCATCCAGATAAGAGATCGACTTATGTTCCCTGATCTCATCGCCCTCTTCGATTTTGCCGATCAGCAAGGGTGATTTGGGATCATGGAGCTTGTGGTTTTTTAAGACGATATCCTTATCAAAGTTGGCATAACAGTAGCGGCAAAGATGCAGACAGCTGTTGTAGGCACCGATGTCATTGCCCAGTAGGCAGTTACATCCTTCTCTGGATTTCGATGATGTCGGAACGATCAGTTGTTCGCCGATCGCATCTTCCAGAACTTCCTTGGAAAGACAGCCCGTCACATCGGCGCCATAGAAAGCCAGACGCTCATCTTCATGACAGAGCCGTATATCCATGCCGTGTCTGGCAGCGATCTTGACGAACTGCTTGGTGATGTAGCACTGTTCATCAAAACTTACTTCCTTGACCTCCGGGAAGTTCTTCTTGGTTTTTTCATAGAGATCGATGAAACTGATGATGACGTGCTTGCAATAGCCTTCCAGATAGGCGCACATCTTCTCAAAGATCATCAGATGGTGGGAGATGTCGTATTTCTCATTCAGGAAGATCGGATCGTAGCGCCAGACGACATTCTTGACCGAGACCTTTTTCGAAAGTTCGATGAAGGCATCCATGACTTCCTTCTTGTGCGGGACGTTGGGCTCGATATCCTTGCCATAGGGCGTGATCGTCACGTTCCAATACATCCTATATTTTTTTAATTCTTCAAGATGTTCCAACATATTCTTCGGATTCTTGGTGCAGAAGACTAAGACATCGACCACGCTTGGATCAAGGTCATAGCGAATGATCTGTTTGGGGTAGAAAGGATTGCGGGCCATGACAAAACCTGCCCGGATCCGGTTCATGAACCATTCGCTGTAAAACGCCGGAATATCCGTGCGGCTGCCGGTATTCAAGATCATCGTCTTTCCCCTTTCCGTAAACCGAATAAACAAATCAAGGTACCAAGTAATGACACCGCAAAGCCAACCCACAAAGTCAAAGAAACACCGATCGTGTCGTACATCCTGCCGGCAAAGAAACCGGCCAGTATGGCACCGACATCGGTCATCGTATAGGCCAGCGACTGCCCCTTGCCGGCATCCTTATATTCCACCTTGGAAGCCACATAAGGAACGATGGCGGAAGAATAGATGGCAAAGGACGGCGCCTGCAAAAGGAAGCAGGCACTTAAAGTAAGCTGACTGTTTGCCAGGGCAAAAGCCAGCTCCTTGATCGTAAAAGCGATTGCCGAAATTGCCAGCATCTTCCCCTGATCCTTCTTGCCAAAGAGTTTTGTATACAGGAACATTACCGGTAGTTCCATCAAAGCCATAAAGGATGTCAGGTAACCGGCCATTGCCGTCGTGCCGCCGACATGACGGACAATGTTGATCAGAAAATTGGTGACGATATTGTGCGAGAAGAATAGCAATGCCGTACCGCTCAAAGTCAGTGTCAATAATCCGTTTTCTTTAATGAAAGCAGCAATCGAAGAAGACGTTTCCTCCTGTGTTTCCGCATGGTTCATTTTAAGGTACCTGCCGATCCTATAGAAGCTCAGCAATTCCAGTACCAGCAAAACAATGCCCAGCCAAGGCACGGCCTCCACTGAAGTCTTTTCAATCAGTGTACCGGCAATCGAAGAGACGATCACAAAAGCGAGGGAACCCAGGCCTCTGGCCGTCGCATAATTGACCGGGTACTTCTCATAGACGATATCCGAATAGATCTTTAAGACGACCGTATTGGCGGAAACGCAGAAGGCCATATAGAGAACAAAGAGGATGCCGATCACTAAAACACCGCTCTTGCATAACAATAATCCGATCATCGACAGCAAACGAAGACTTAACAGAACGAACGCTGCCTTTAACGGTGTCATTCCGGCGTCCATCTTTCCTGCCGTGTATGGCCCGATCAGCATGCCAGCCAGATTGCCCAAGGCCGTGACGATGCCCAGCTGCGTATTGCTTAAACCCTTGCCCTGCAGATAGATGACCGCAAAACAGACGCAGATACAAAAGCTCATCCAGTAGGACATCTGTATCAGAGAATAAGTGAATGTCAGATCTTTTCTTTCCGTCTTCATTTTTCTACTACTATTTTGCACTGATTCCTTCTCTTTTGACAAAAAAAGATCTTCACCTTGCGGCAAAGATCTTCAGCTGATTAATTGCTTTTCCTGCTCCACTTCGCGAACTCTTCGTCGGTGGCCAGGACTTTGTGGGTCTCACTCAGGATGTGTTCGTATCCGGCAGTGTAATCAACACCCATTTCGTCCTTGTTGTAAGTCAAGGCAACTCTCTTTTTCTCGACGATCGGATTCGGATGCGGGATGGCGGAGAGTAAGGACTTGGTGTACGGATGGATCGGATTCTGGAAGATCTCATCGGTCGTTCCCGTCTCCACGATGTGTCCCATATGCATGACCCCGATGCGATCGGAGATGTACTTGACCATTGAAAGATCGTGGGCGATGAACAGATACGTCGTACCAAGTTCATCCTGCAGATCCTTCATCAGGTTGACGACCTGGGCCTGAATGGAAACATCCAGAGCCGAGATACACTCATCGGCGATGACCAGCTTCGGATTCATGACCAGAGCTCTGGCGATACCGACACGCTGTCTTTGACCGCCGGAGAACTGATGCGGGAATCTTGTCGCCTGTTCTCTGGAAAGGCCGACCTTATCCAGAATATTGTTGACCTTCTCATCGATTTCCGCCTGGTTCTTGCATAGATGGTGGATCTCCAATCCTTCGGCAATGATCTGTTTGACCTTCTTGCGCGGATTGAGACAAGCCATCGGATCCTGGAAGATCATAGCCATATTGGTACGCAGATAGGAAGCGTCTTCTTTTTTCAGTTTTCCGGAGATGTCATGACCATCAAAGATGATCTTGCCGTCCGTCGGATCGTAAAGGCGGATGATCGCTCTGCCGGTCGTGGATTTGCCCGAACCGGACTCGCCGACCAGACCGTAGGTCTCGCCTTCGTAGATATCAAAACTGATGCCGTCGACGGCCTTGGTGGTCTGTCTGCGGTTGATGCGGAAGTGCTGCTTCAGCCCTTCAACATGGAGTAACGGAGTTCTGACTTCACTCATTGATCATCGCCTCCTTCTTCATCTTTTCAATCCTGACCTTCAGGTCTTTCGGCATTTCTACCTTCGGGGCATGCGGATCGCATAACCACGAGGCAACTCTGTGCTGACCGCCTACGTCATACATCGGCGGCTCTTCCCTATAATCGATCTTCAGGGCAAACGGGTTACGCGGGGCAAAGGCATCGCCGACCACCTCTTCCATCAGATTCGGCGGTGAACCCGGAATGGCGAAGAGCCGATCGGAATCGGTATCGACATCCGGCATCGAGCTTAACAGACCCCAGGTATACGGATGACGCGGATCGTAGAAGACTTCATTGATGCTGCCCTTTTCGACGATTCGGCCGGCATACATGACAGCGACATAATCGGCGACCTTGGCAACAACACCCAGGTCATGGGTGATATAGATGACCGAGATGTTCTTCTTGACCTGGATCTCTTTGATCAGTTCCAGGATCTTGGCCTGAATGGTGACATCCAGGGCTGTGGTCGGCTCATCACAGATCAGAATGTCCGGGTCGCAGGCCAGAGCGATGGCAATGACCACACGCTGGCGCATACCGCCGGAAAGTTCATGCGGATACTGTTTGAAGGTCTTTTCCGGTTCGTTGATGCCGACTTCTTTCAGAAGTTCCAGCGCTCTTTGCGCTGCTTCCTTCTTGCCGGCGTAATTGTGTTCGATCATCGGTTCCATGATCTGCTTGCCGATCGGCATCGTCGGATCCAGAGAAGTCATCGGATCCTGGAAGACCATGGCGAT
>ONXX01000196.1 GCA_900321955.1 uncultured Bacillota bacterium
CGTTGCGATATCCAGCATCGTGGTGACCGGGAAAAGAAGATTGGTCGGGTCGGACATGCCGCAGATCCATTTCGGATTTTCCTTGATATGATCAAAGTTCACATACGGCATCATTTCCAGCATGAAATCACCGCCGGCTGCGCAAAGGATCATATCGACATCCTCATCTTTAACTAATTCATCCAGTTCTGCCGCCCTTTTCTTTCCGCTGGCCGAACATTCATTGTTGACCCGTACCGAAGCCGTCTCTTTTATGCGATAGCCCTTTGAAGCAAGCACTTCATTGGAAAGTTCAAATTCTTCCAGCTTCTTGCCGACACCGGCACTCGGTGCGCAAATGCCGATCCGGCTGCCTTTCTTTATAAAATCAGGATATTTCATAAAACTATTATAACCGAAGAAAAGAAAACGAAACGCAGTCCTTTTCTTATTACCGCGAAACGCAGTCCTTTTCTTATTACCGAACAATACTATATTTGTACCTGATAGTACTTATTCCATACCATGAGGTATCATATTCATACCTGATGGTACCAATTTTATACTGAATGGTACTTTTTTCATGAAAATAATTGCATTCAATTGTAAATTATTTTAAGATTAAATTGCATATAGAATTTTTTTGCTAGTAAAGGGGATTTATGACAGGTAAGGTTAAGTGGTTTAATGCTGCTAAGGGTTATGGCTTTATCACTGGAGATGACGGCAAAGAAGTATTCGTACATTTTTCAGCAATTTTAGTGGATGGTTTTAAGACCTTAGATGAAGGTCAGGCCGTTGAATATGATGTCAACGATGGTCCAAAAGGCCCTCAAGCTGCTAATGTGAAAAAGATCTAATCTCCTATCTTCTGATAGGGATCAGATCTTACAAAGAGCTCGGATGAGTTCTTTTTTTATGCAAAAAAGCAGCCTTCAAGAGGCTGCTTATGCTTATTCATCAGTGCGTTTTACGATATAGTCGCCGTTTTCGACATCGACAACGATCTTTTTCGCATCGTAGTTTTCCAGTAAGAACTTGGCAACCAGCGATTCGATCGATCTCTGAATATGACGCTTCATCGGTCTTGCGCCGTATGTCTCATCAAAGCCGCATTCGACGATCTTCTTCATCGCTTCGTCACTGACGCTGAGTTCAACATCGTTTTCTGCCAAACGTTTCTTTAAGATATTCAGGAACTTTTCCGCTACTTTGACGATCATCTTGGCATCCAGCGGATTGAATATGACGATCTCGTCGATTCGGTTGATGAATTCCGGTTTGAAGGTCATGCGGATGATATCCTCATACTCTTTGCGCTTGAGGTCCTGATCCTTTTCAAAGGCATATTCGGAGCCCAGATTCGACGTCATGATGATGATCGTATTCTTGAAATCGACCGTCACGCCCTTGGAATCGGTGATACGTCCGTCATCCAGTATCTGCAGCAGGATATTAAAGACATCCGGATGGGCTTTTTCGATCTCATCGAGCAGAACGATGGAATACGGTTTTCTTCTTACCGCCTCGGTCAATTGACCACCCTCTTCATAACCGACGTATCCTGGAGGAGCGCCGATCAGACGCGACACGGAGAACTTCTCCATGTATTCGGACATATCGATTCGGACGATCTTGGATTCATCATCGAACAGCTGTTCGGCCAGAGCCTTGGCGACTTCCGTTTTACCGACACCGGTCGGACCCAAGAACAGGAAGGAACCGATCGGCCTGTTGGTATCGGAAACCTGGGCTTTGGAACGCAATATGGCATCGGTAACCAGATCCAGTGCTTCATCCTGGCCAACCACCCGCATGGATAATTTATCTTTCAGATGTAAGAGCTTTTTTCTTTCCGAAGACATCAGTTTGGATACATCGATGTGTGTCCACTTTGCCACAACTTTGGCAATGGACTGCTCATCGACGATCTCCGACAACATTCTGCCTTCTTCGTTTACTGAAAGTTCATTGATCTTTTTCTCGAGGTTCGGGATCGTCTCATACTGCAGTTTGGAAGCTTTCTCGTAATCGGCGTTTTTCTGCGCCTCGGACATCGCCAGTTTGGCTCTTTCCAGTTCCTCCTTGGCTTCCTTGACCTTGCCCAGGTCATCCTTTTCTTTTAACCAGCGGGCATCGAGGAGACTCTTTTTCTCTTTGAGTTCTTCCAGGTCTTTTTCCAGTTCTTCCAGACGTTTCGCTGCCTTTTCATCTTCCGCTTCTTTCTTTAATGAGACTTTTTCGATCTCCAGAGTATCGATCTTGCGGGAGAGTTCATCCAGCTGTGCCGGTTTGGAATCCATCTCGACACGTGTGGAAGCGCAGGCTTCATCGATCAGGTCGATTGCCTTGTCCGGCAAGAAACGATCGGTAATATAGCGGTTGGAAAGCGTTGCCGCAGCGATGATCGCATCATCCTTGATCTTGACGCCGTGATGGGCCTCAAAACGGTCCTTCAGGCCTCTCAAGATCGAGACGGTATCTTCGACGCTCGGTTCATCGACGGAAACTTTCTGGAATCGTCTTTCCAAAGCCGAATCCTTCTCAATATATTTGCGGTATTCGTCAAAAGTTGTTGCACCGATACAGCGCAGCTCTCCTCTTGCCAGCATCGGCTTTAAGAGGTTGGCGGCATCCATTGCCCCTTCACTCTTGCCGGCACCGACCAGATTGTGGATCTCATCGATAAACAGAATGATCTTGCCGTCGGCATTCTCGATCTCTTTTAAGACCGCTTTTAATCTCTCTTCGAATTCACCGCGGTACTTCGCCCCGGCGATCAGAGAACCCATATCAAGTTCGATCAGATCTTTGTCTTTTAAACCAAGCGGCACATCATTGTTGAAGATACGCCATGCCAGTCCTTCGACGAT
>ONXX01000028.1 GCA_900321955.1 uncultured Bacillota bacterium
TTGCCCTTCTGTTTTTCTTCTTTCGGCAGGCTGCGATAATCCTCTCTTAAAAGAAGCAGATACATCTGGTTGTTTTCGATCTTGTTGTCTTTCTTGTAGAAATTGTCCGAGACGAAAAGGCCGTTGTTGGATTCTTCGTAGAAGCCCAGATCTCTTTCCTTGCACCAGTCGACGATCTTGGCGCACTCGTCTTTGCTTAGAGTCTTATGAAAGATGACTTCGCCGCGATCTTCAATATAGGCACCGTTGGCACAGATGATGCCGTCCAACCCCATATCCCAAAGCTCCTTCTTGTTTTCCGCTTTGGAACGGCCGGTCACAAAGTAAACCAGGTGTCCGTTTTCCTTGAGCTTTCTTAACGCTTCTCTGGTGGATTCGGGCATCCTTCCTTCGTAATCGTAGAGGGTGCCGTCGATATCGGTGAAGACGATCATTTCTCTTCTCTGCTTTCCGGATGCAGGATCGGTTTTAAGGACGGTGCTTCCGGGAACTTCTTCAGGAGCTTGTTGATATTGCTTAAGGAACGGGAAACAGGATTGAGGATGCCGGAAAAGTAGATCGCCGCCGCTACAAACATGAAGGCTGCCGCATATGGCAAAAGATCCTTGCGGTCCGCTGCCGTCATCGCCAGGAAGGTGATGATGCCGGAGATGACGATGATCTCGGCCGGGCGGTTGCCCTTCTGTTTTTCTTCTTTCGGCAGGCTGCGATAATCCTCTCTTAAAAGAAGCAGATACATCTGGTTGTTTTCGATCTTGTTGTCTTTCTTGTAGCCTCTTTGTAGGTCTTCGTATCTTTGTAGTTTCCCTGTATCTGTTTCTCTGCCATAACTTGTTCCTTCTTTCTTATAGTGTCTATTTTACCGTATATGACAGGGGAGCGAAACGCTCCCCTTGTCTTTTGTCTTTTTAAAGTTCTTCACCATTGGAGGCAATGACTTTTTTGTACCAGTCAAACGAATCTTTCTTTGACCGCTTGCCGCTGCCCTTGCCGTAGTTATCCAAGTCAACATAGATATAGCCGTAGCGCTTGGCCATCTCCGCCGAAGAGGACGAGACGATGTCGATCGGACCCCAGGAGAGATAGGAGAAGACCTCTGCTCCATCCTTGATCGCATTCTTGACCTGTTCAATGTGTTTTGCCAGGTAGTCGATGCGATAGTCGTCATGGATGCTGCCGTCTTCCTCGACCTTGTCATAGGCACCAAAACCGTTCTCGGCGATCATGAGCGGAACCTCATAGCGGTCATACAGCTGCGACAAACAGTTGTAGAGACCCAATGGATCGGCGCGCCACTCCCACGGTGTCGGCTCCAGATACGGATTCTGCTGACCGGCAAACGGGGTCATGTCGTCTTTGGTTGAATCGACGATCTTGGTTGCGTAGTAGGAGATCGCCAGGTAGTCCATCGTGTTTTCCTTGAGCAGTTCTTCATCTTCTTTCGTGATATCCAGATGAATGCCCTTTTCTTCAAAGTACCTTAAGGCATAGACCGGGTACTCGCCTCTTAACTGTACATCCGGGAAGAAGAATTCCTGCATGCGGTTTTTCTTTAAGGTCAAAACGATGTCGGCCGGTTTGCAGGAAGCCGGATACATGATGCCATCGGCGATCATCGTGCCAAGCTTGGCTTCCGGATCGATCTTCGAGCCTTCCTTCTTGACTTTCGCGCAGGCGACAAACTGGTTGTGGACCGCCTGGTACATGGTCTCTTCCATCTTCTCCGGTGTCACCTGATCATCATAGATGCCCAAAGAGCCAAACATGACGGTCGGCAAGAGGTTGACCTGGTTGCAGACGATCCAGTACTTGACTCTGCCCTTGAAGTGTTCGATCAGCAACAGTGCATATTTGACGAAGAAGTCGATGACTTTCTTGTTGGCAAAACCACCATACTCCGTGACCAGGTAAAGGGGGATGTCATAGTGGCACATCGTAATGACCGGTTCCATGCCGTCTTTGATGATCTCATCGATCATGTCATCGTAGAACTTCAGGCCGGCTTGATTTGGTGCTTCTTCATCGCCTCTCGGGAAGATCCTTGACCAGGAGATCGAGGTACGGAAGGCCTTGAAGCCCATCTCTTTCATTAATGCCAGATCTTCCTTGTAGGTATGGTAGAAGTCGATGCCGTAGCGTTTCGGATAGTAGCCTTCCTTGTCGGCAAGGGCCTTCCTGATGCCTTCTAAGGTGTCGCCGCCTTCTTTTTCGATGTTGGAAATATCCTGTTTGTCGTTATAGCGGTGGATGTCGGAAGTCGACGGGCCTCTTCCGTCCGCGTCCCAGGCGCCTTCGATCTGGCAGGCTGCGACAGCACCACCCCATAAGAAATCTTCAGGAAATCCTTTCGGTACCTGTTTCATATCGCGTTCCTTCCTTTCAGTCATAGGGATAGATGTGATCTGAGTCCGATCTGAATTCACTCAGCCTGACGATCTTTCCGTTTTCATCAAAATCAGCGATCGTCACTCCATCAAAACCGGACACCTTGTTGTTGCAGTCACATTTGAAATACCATTCAACGACGATCGTGTTTTCTTTTTCGATCGTTCTTTTGATCGTCCATTCGAGGACCGAATCGTTTTCGTTCCAGTCGTTGAACCATCTGACGACCTGATCAAGACCGTGGTATTGCGGACCGTAACATTCGGTATAGACGACGTCGTTTGCGAACGTTCTTTTCACAACTTCGACGTCTTTGCTGATCCATGAATCGAAATATTCTTTTAGGATCTGTTTCATGTATCGTCCTTTCTTTGAAAAACGGCTGTCCGGCGAAAACAGACAACCGTTTTTCTGGGGGATTATTATTTTTTATTCGCCTAAGTCTTCGCCGTTGGAAGCACAGACTTTCTGATACCAGTAATAGGAATCTTTCAGCGATCTCTTGCCGGTACCATTGCCGTAGTTGTCATAATCGACATAGATGAAGCCATATCTCTTTTCGATTTCGCTGGATGAGCAGCTGATGATGTCGATCGGACCCCAAGGATAGTAGCCTCTGAGGTCGACGCCGTCTTTGACTGCTTCTTCAAAGGCCTTGATGTGGTCTCTCAGGTAAGCGATACGGTAGTCATCGTGGATGCTGCCATCGGCTTCGACCTTATCGTAGGCACCCAAGCCGTTTTCCGTGATGTAGAGCGGCTTCTGGTATCTGTCCCAGTACTCGTTGAGGCAGATGCGAAGACCGATCGGGTCGATAGACCAGCCCCAGTCGGAAGCCGGGATGTCCGGATTCGGAATCTGACCGAGTTCTGTATGTAAGAATGGTTCTTCGCCGGAGAGTCTTGTGTAGTAGTAGCTCAAGGATACGAAGTCGACCGTGCCTTCCTTTAGAGCTTCTTCATCGCCCGGATAGAAGGTGATGTGGATATCGTGATCATCATAATATCTTAAAGCGTAACCCGGATAGTAGCCTCTGACCATGATGTCACCATAGAGGTATTCCATCTGGTTGTGGCGCATATTCCAGAAGACATCTTCCGGACGGTGCGAGCACGGATACGTCAGGTTGGAACAGAACATCATGCCGATCTGGTTTTCCGGATCGATCTCATGAGCCAGCTTGGTAGCCTTGGCACAGGCGACCATCTCGTTGTGAACGCCCTGGTACTTGGCTTCCAAGAGGTTGTCCACCTTGTCGGCAGCAATGCCTAAGTGGTTGAAGGACTCGTGGATGATCAGGTTGATCTGGTTGACGACGATCCACTTCTTGACCTTGCCTTTGTAGCGTTTGAAGCAGACTTCGCAATACTTCACAAAGAAGTCGACGAGTTCTCTGGAATACCAGCCGTTGTATTTGATGGCCAGGTTCAAAGGCATCTCATAGTGGGAAAGCGTGATCAATGGTTCCAGACCGTTTTCGATCATGCAGTCAAAGAGGCGGTCATAGAAAGCCAGACCTTCTTCGTTTGGTTCTTCATCATCGCCGTTCGGGAAGATTCTTGCCCAGTTGATCGATGTACGCAAGCTGTTCATGCCGGAACCGGCCAGCAG
Source organism: uncultured Bacillota bacterium (assembly GCA_900321955.1). The sequence goes on from ONXX01000028.1 coordinate 3,997, forward strand.
CTTAATATCTTCTTCGTAGGTGTGATAGAAATCGATGCCTCTTCTCTTCGGATAAAGCAGATCATCTTCCTTCATTGCCTTCTCGATATAAGCCGTATCGATCTCCATGTTGTAACGATCCTTCGGATCGATGTCATACTGGGCACGGTTGATATCTGCCAGACACCAGCCCTTTCCGCCTTCTTTCCAGGCACCTTCCATCTGGTTGGCTGCTAAAGCGCCGCCCCAGAGGAAGTCCTTCGGAAGACCGTTGACCTTTGACATTTTAGCCATATTTACTCTCCTCTTAATACGAATCTCTTATCGAGAGCCTGTGCGTATTTGAGGAAGTTCTTTGTCATATTGATTTCGACCTGAATGGTCATCAGAGTATCCTGTGCGTGAGCGAACAGAACGGAATATTCCATCTTTTCATCACCGCCGCGGATATCGCCCTGGATCATTTCGGTCTGGGTAACGTGAGCTGCTGTCTGGACCTTTTCAGCATCCTTGAGAAGCGCCTTAGCTGCTTCGTAGTCGCCTTCGACGATCTTGTCGAATGCCTGGGCAGCAAAGTTTCTGGCATCGCCGGAGTTCATGATGATCTCCATAGCCTTGCCAACGATATATTCGGTTTTTTCTTCCGGTGTCATTACTTTTTCACTCATTGTATGATTTCTCCTTTATAAACAAGAAGCGCTGTCGCTGACCTTGGCCATGACGACAGCGCTTTTTAAACACTATACGATAGATTATTCAGCAGCAGCTTCTTCGGCGAGTTTTTCTTTCTCGTATGCCTTTAAGAACGGATACCAGATTAAGCCGGAGACAACGAACTGAGCGATTGCGAACAGGACGCCCATGATGGAACCCTGTGTAGAAATCCAGGTAGAGATCGGATATGGGCAGTACCATAATTCGAACTGGATACGAGGAATCGGAGCAAGCGGAATGATCTTAGTGAAGACCCACAGCATAATCGGTAAGATAATGCCCTGTAACCACATCGGTACCATGAGAAGCGGATTCCATGCAACAGCACCGAAGATAACCGGTTCGTTGATGTTGAAGATACCCGGAACTAAACAAGCCTTACCTAATGCGTTCAATTCTTTTGACTTAGAGAAGCACATTAAGATGACTAAGGACAGCGTAGCACCGATACCACCGATCCACAGGTAGCAAGTGTACAATGTGGTTTCAGTGAATAATGACAGGTTAGCAGTTGTAGCAGTACCTGCAGCAACCAGAGCCAGGTTGTTGGCAATGTTCTGAACCTTGACCGGTTCGGACATCGGGGTCAAAACCCAGGTAGAAATACCCATCGAGTAGATGAAGCAGTATAAGAAGCAGATGATGACTAAGCCCGGGAAGGAGTTAGCGATTGTTCCTAACGGAGTGAAGATAGCCTGGATACCACCGGCGATATCTAAACCGAGGATGTCAACTAAGACCCAACCACCGATAACCAGTAAAGCGATCGGGAGCAGAGCATCGAACCACTGACGTACGAAGTCAGGAATGACAGAATCTTCTTTGAAGAAGGAGAACTTGGCGAATGCGCCGAAGACTAAACCGGAGACGACACCAGCAAACATAGCGACGAACATACCGTTAGCGCCGTATAATGCGTGACCCTGACCAGCTTCTTCCAAAGTTTCCGGGTTAACGAAGATCATGAACAGGATTAAGCCGGTGATACCAGCAAGCAGTCTCTGTTTTCTGAATCTCTTCTTTTCACAGTAGTTGAACGGAATCAAGAAGGCGACCATCAAAGAGATCTTTGACATGGTCCAGCCGAACGGTGTCCAGAAACCGCCGTAGACGATAGCCAGACAGCAGAAGATCGAACCAACGAGAATGAACGGTAAGATCTGCATCAGAGAGTCTTTGATTACAACGATCCAGGTGTAATTCGTGACTTTCTGGAGAGCTGGCGCGAACTTATTCTCGAGCCAATCCATAAATTTTTTCATGTAAGAATTTTCCCCTTTCCTTTTACATGCTTCTTTATTTAAGAGAATGAATTATTCTCCGAATAAAGCTAAGACCTGATCCAGAGCCTTGTCACCATTGAGGTGAGCGTAAGCGTCCTTCTCAATAACAGCGACCTTGACATCATAGCCTTCGCATCTCTCTTCCATTTCCTGTTTGAGGTGAGCGAGGTGAGGTCCGATCATGAGGCAGTCGATTTCATCGACATAGTCCTCAACAGTCGATTCGCTTCTGGCGTTGACGGTGATTTCGATGCCTCTGGCAGAAGCTGCTTTTCTCATGTTGGCAGCCATGAAGCCGGAAGATGCACCGGAACCACAGACCAGTAATACATTGTGTTTAGCCATTGTTTTTTCTCCTTTGTATAAACTTTATGAATGAGCCGTCATTTTGACAGCTTCACTTCCTCTAACATGTGGGCGATGGCTTTTTCACCGTCCAGATTGCCGTAATATTCTTTTTTCATCAACATGACGATGCAGTCGTTTCCGTATCTGCTTTTTAAATCCTCGTAATAGCCGGAGAGATGAGGTCCGACCATGATGACATCGGCATCCTGATAGAGGTTGGGGATCTCGCTTTCGGCTCTGGCGGTGATCGATACATCCAGACCCATATCCTTTGCCGCATAGCGCATCTTGGCAGCCATGAAGCTGGAAGAAGCACCGGATCCGCAAACCAGCAGAATATTCAACTTCTTTTTCACGCCCTCATTATAATGAAGAACCTATTAATATACGGCCACACTTTTGCCCTCTTACGGTGCAAGTTTCTGTCCTGGCATATATAATGGAACCATGAAGAAACATCTCATCCAGCTGATACGGATATTGAAACAGAGCGAGGCGCCGATCACCTCTTCTTCTTTGGCCAACGCCCTCAATGTTTCGCCCCGCAGCGTCAAGTCCTACATCACCGAAATCAACGACACGCTTCCTGACACGGTCACTTCTTCCCGCAAGGGCTATGTGATCGACAAGGAGAAGGCGGAAGAACTGCTCAACGAGTCAAAATCGCTGATTCCCCAGACCAAGGATGAACGGGTTTCCTATATCATCAACCGCCTGATCAAGCAGGGCGTTTTGAATGCCTACGATCTTTGCGATGAGATGTTTGTCTCCTACTCCACTTTAAAAAATGACCTGGTGGCAGTCCGCCGCGTTTTGAGCGAGACCTCTTTGGAGCTGATCAACCAGAACGATACCCTGGTGATCAATGGCCTGGAAAAGAATAAACGCAAGCTTTTGAGTTCTCTGATGTATTCCGAGTCCCACAACAACTTCGTCAATTATGAAAAGATGTCGGAAAAGTTTGCCGACATCGATGTGACCTTTATCAAGGACACCATCCTTAAAAAATTTGAAGAGTATCACTACTTCATCAACGACTACTCTCTGGAAAACCTGATCCTGCACGCGACGATCACCATCGACCGTATCCGCAACGGCTATTCGGCGACCATTGCCAACAAGATGGCACCTTTCCTCAAGTCACACGAATACGATCTGGCCCGTTCCATCGTCGCCGACCTGGAAAAACGTTTCCAGATCCGCTTCAACGAAGTGGAGATCGGTGAATTTGCCATGCTGATCCTGTCGAGAGCCTCCAATCTTGATTATGAAGTGGTCACCGTTGACAACGTCCGTCAATACGTCGGCGAAGACATCTACCAGCTGGCCAGCGATCTGATCCAGGACTTTTCCAATTTCTTTTATATTGATTTATCGCAGCCGGAATTTTTCGTCCGCTTCTGCTTGCATATCAAAAACCTCTTGATCCGCTCCGACAGCGGCTACTTCTCCAAGAACCCGCCTTTGATCTACGATGAGGCGGTCGTTTCCGCCAGACTGATTAAGGAACGTACCGGCATCAGCCTCAACGACGATGAGATTGCCTACATCGCTTTCCACTTAGGTGGCGCTCTGGAGTTACAGAATACCCTTTCCAACAAGCTGACGACCTACATCTTCTGCCCTGGCTACTACGACATGAACACAAAACTTTCCGATAAGCTCTCCGAACGCTTTTCGAATGTCCTGGTCATTGCCGGTGTCCTGACGCAGGAAGAAGAGTTATCCAAACTCAATTGCGATCTGCTGATTTCGACGATGCGCATTTCCTCGCCACCATCCATTCCGACCGTCTATGTCTCGCCGTTTATCAAGGAACAGGACCTCAAGAACGTCTTTGATTCCATTGAAGCGATACGGGCGCAGAAGAAGAAAAAGGAATTCAGAGAGCGCCTCTCCTATCTGATCAAGGAAGAACTCTTTACGCTGACCGACCAGAAATTAAACAAGGAAGAAGTCATCCACTTCATGTCCAAGCAGCTGCAGGATCTCGGTTTTGTCGGTGACAACTTTGAATCGGAAGTCATCGAGCGCGACTCCATCTCCTCCACCGCCTTTGGCACCTTTGCCGTCCCGCACGCCATGAAGATGCATGAGATCCGCACCGGCATCAACATCATGATTGCCAAGGAACCGATCGACTGGGATGGCAAGAAAGTGGAATTAGTCATGATGCTGTGTTTCAACATCAACGAGCGCTACCTGTTCAACGAACTGTTTGAACCGATCTCGATGATCCTGGTCGATCCCGACAATCTCTCCAAGGTCTTAAAAACAAAAAATGCCGATGAGTTCATCGACACCCTGGCAGATCTTCTGCCTTAAAAATATTTCTTTAAAAGGAATTCACCCAAGCCGTCATGGACCACGTCTTTCTCTGTCACGTAGTCGGCGGCTTTTTTCGTTTTCTCTGAGCCGTTGGCCAGACAGATACCGGTACCGGCCTTTTCCAGCATCGCGATATCGTTGTCCATATCACCACATGCTACCACATCATTCAAGTCGATGGAAAGTTCCCTGCAGATGCGCTCGAGAGCCACGCCCTTATCGATACCCGGCTTCATGAATTCCAGAGTACCGGTAAAGGATTTGACACAGATGTATTGATCACACCGGTGTTCTTTGGCAATCTTTCGCATCAGGTCTTCGTACTTGTCTTCCTCGTAGTGGAACTCGATCTTCGGTACGTCATTCTGACAGAAACGTTCCTTATCGGCAAATTCGACATTGGACTTATTGCGGTTCATCGACTCTTCCACCATCCAGTCTTTGCGCTTCGCCACGACGTGATCGTAGCCGTCTTCAAAGATCACCGCATTGACATCCAGATCCCACATGTAGCTTAAGATGTCTCTGACGGCTTCTTTTGGCAGATAGTCGTATTTGCGCTTGACCTTGCTGACGCTGTCCCAGACCTCACAGCCATTGACGCCGATGACGATATCCGGATCAAAATCATAACCCCATTCTCTCATCTTGCCGATGGTCCTGTGATCAACCGGACGGCCGGAAGCCAGACCGATCATCACGCCTTCCTCATGAAAGCGGCGCAAAGCTTCAAAGGTCTTCGGACCCGGTTGTCCCCCTTTGACGGTCAGTGTTCCATCGATATCGCAGATCAGTAATTTCGGCTTGTTTATCATCAGCTCATTATTATATACGCAAATCTTTCTTTTTCCATCCTTTTCTGAAAAAGAAGGCCGCAGTTTAAACCGCGGGATCTTTCTGATTATTCTTCTCTTTCGCTGATGACGTTTTTCAAAGGCTCGCCTTTGATGTAGCGCCGCAGGTTTTCTTCCGCCAGATTTTCCAGACGGGTGATCGCATCCTGCAGATGATAGGATCCGGCGATGTGCGGCGTGATGACCAGGTTCTCGATATCCCAGAGCGGGCTGTCCTCAGGCAGCGGTTCCCTGGCAAAGACATCGATGCAGGCGCCGGCAATGAACTTCTCTTTCAAAGCCCGGATCAGATCTTCCTCTTGATAGAGGTTTCCTCTGCCGACATTGATGAAGACGGCATCAAAGCGCATCGCTTTGAAGACATCCATCGTAAACAGGCCTTCATTGTCCCGGTTGCCCGGTATGACAGATACGACGACGTCTGCGTCGCTGATCGCTTCTTTCAGATTCTGGTCAGTATACAGTTCATCAACGTATTCCGGTTTGTCGATCATCGTGCGCTTGACGCCGATCACGTAGACGCCCAGAGCCTTGAGCTGTTTGGCCAGATGCTTGCCGATATTGCCCAAACCGACGATGCAGACTTTGAGTCGGGAGATCTGTTTGACCATTCCCTCATCGGTCCAGAAATGTTTCTTCTGTCTGCCAGAACGCCCTTCTTGATGTACTTGTCGATGCCGACAGCCGGTGCCTGTACCCATTTCAGGTTTTTGAATTCTTTTAATCTTGAAGGCGGGACATGACCGATGACCACTTCCGCATCCAGATCTTCTTTATAGACAAATTCGTATTCCGGTGAGATCGCCTCAAATCTTTCTTTCGTGGCTTCGCCTGAACGTATGTTTACGTATACCTTTTTCATCTTTTTCACTTTCCTTTAGATCAACGATGATCTTTCCACAATCTTCACAATAAGAGGCCTTTACAAAAGGCGCTTTCGTCAGTGAAAACCTCGAAAGAGATCTGCTGCTGAGGTCTCCGGCTGCATTGAAACGCGGTTTTCTGCCGCGGTTCAGATAGATCTGCTGGAAGCTTTGAATATACGCGCTTTCCATTTCTTTTCCGCAATACGGACAGTTCATTGTTCCTCCTTGATGAGTTTTAAGATGTCTTCCGGTTTTTCTGCCAGACACATCGCGCCGGCTTCCTTGAGTACCTTTTCATCGCGGTATCCCCACAGACAGCCGATCGTCAGCATGCCGGCATTGACTCCGGTCTTCATATCGATATCGCTGTCGCCGATGTAGGCCGCTTCCGATGCATCGATTCCCATCTTATTCAGAATCATCCTTGCCGCCTGCGGATCCGGTTTTAAGGCAACCCCTTCGATCGATCCCGTGACATCGACAAATTCAATTCCCGGGAAATTACGAGCGATCAGATCCTTGACGAAGATGTCGCTCTTATTGGAATTGACCGCCATCTTGACGCCTAAGTCTCTCAACTTCTCCAAAGTCTCCCGCATTCCTTCATAAGGTCTGGTGTTAATGTAGTAGTTACTGGAATAGATTTCCTTGTAGCGCAAAGCGATCGCATCTTTTTTCTTTTCGTCCGTATCTTTCGGAACGATGTTGTCGACCAGGATACGGAAGCCCATGCCGACACCCATCCGTATCTCATCCTCGCTTTTTTGTGGGAAACCGAATTCCTTTAAAGCGGTATTGAAACTTGTGGTGATGTCTGTCAGGGTGTAGAGGGTCGTCCCGTCCAGATCGAATATAACGCCTTTTTTCATCTTTTTTATCTCCTGAAATATTCTTTCTTCGTTTCCTATTTTACTGTATTTTCATAACAGTACTGACTCAATCTGCTTCGGATCTTACAATCGCAGAATCGTATAGCCGATCCTTCACTTCCCTTTTAACTAAATCATATTTCCACATTTCTGTTTCATTTCTTCTATCATAGACTTAAGAGAAAAGAAGGAAGACATCATGAACGTTGCCGAAAAAGTCAAACTGATCAAACAAGGACTCTTAAGCAGTGAGAAGCTGTGTGAAGAATGCATCGCCGACATTGAAAGAAACGATAAAGAAGGAAAAGGGCTTAACGCCATTGCCATGATCTGTGAAGACTGGCGAGCCCAGGCCAGAGCCCTGGATCAAAATCCGGATAAAGATCGATCCAATCAATATCTTTACGGTATCCCTGTTTTGGTGAAAGACAACATCGAAGTGAAAGGCACACCCAATACAGCCGGCTCCTATGTCTTAAGAGACAACATCTCCAAAGACGACAGCTTTCTTGTGAAGTGTCTAAGAGAACAGGGTGCTGTCATTTTAGGCAAGTGCAACCTATCCGAGTTCGCCTACTGGATGTCGGAAGACGGCATGCCGTCCGGTTATTCTTCCTTGTCCGGACAGGTCGTCCATCCTTACAATCCTTCCTTTGATCCTTCCGGTTCTTCCAGCGGTTCAGCGGTTGCCGTTGCCGCAAGATATTGCGATCTGGCGGTGGGTACCGAGACCGATGGTTCTTTGATGTCGCCGGCAATTTCCAACGGCATCGTTTCGATCAAGCCGACCGTTGGTCTGATTTCCCGAAACGGCATCCTTCCTTTAAGCCACGTTCAGGACAGTGCCGGTCCGATGGCCAACTCCGTGGAAGACTGTGTCGTTCTTTTGCAGTCGATGGCGGTACTCGATCCTGCGGACCCGGCTTTTAAAAACGCAGAGGTCAACAACTATTTCAAGGAATTAAAGAAAGATCTCTCCGGCAAGAGGATCGGCGTATTTACAATGGAGGGCTATGAGCACAATGCCGAGTACCTCGATTATCTCAAGGACCTCATTGAAGAAAATCACGGCGAAGTGGTGGAGATTGAACTAAAGAAGGCAGCCGTCGATGAATACGAATGTCTCTTCTATGAATTCAAGGAAGACATCAATGCCTATCTTGCCAGGCAGGACTGCAAAGCCCGCTGTCTAAAAGACATCATCCGGATGAACGAAGAAAATAAAGAAAAGTGTCTGCGTTATGGTCAGAGCTTATTAATCAAAAGCGAGGAGAAGCCTTCACTGGAAGATGAAGAATATCAAGAGCTTCGTCAGAAAATATCAAATGAAGCAGAAAGAATCCTGAATGAAACGATCGATGAGAATAAACTTTCTTGTCTGGTCACTATCTGTCATTCCGCTGCCTTTAATCTGGCGGCCGTGTCCGGTGCCTGCAGTATGACGCTTCCGGCCAGAGAGATCAACGAAGTTAATTACGATCCGCTTTCCTTCTATCTTTTAGGAAAGAAAAATAAAGAAGGCGAGCTCATACGTCTTGCCTACACATTAGAAAAATCAATGAACCTTGTCGTCAAGCCATCCTGGCTCAAAGACCGATAAGGTTTTTTTAGCCGCAGAAGTGACTGCCGTTGCAGACAAAGCCCCAGGAAGTGTAATAGTTGCCTTTATAAGGAACTTCAGAATTAGGGTTCTCGTTATTGTTTGCACCTGCACCGCCGTTAACGCAGCTGAGGGATTCTTCCATTAGTTCACTTTTATATTACTTTTCTTTTTTGGTATGTTTTTCTTTATTTACACCCCCTTTTGAGATGTTTGTTAGAATGATAAGGAAGGAAGTTGAGAATATGGAAAGCATTCAGTTCAAAGATCATACATTTTCATTGAATACAAAGGATCTGTCCTATATGTTCAGGATCGACCGTTATCAGCATCTCGAGCACTTACATTTCGGTGCGCGCTGCCGAATTGAAGACGGCGATGCCTTTTCGTTTAAGAAATACATCTCCCATGGCGATACGATTGCCTATGCCAGGGAAGATTCGTATTATTCCACCGACTCTTTGCCGCAGGAATTCCCGACCTATGGAACCGGTGATTTTAATGAGGTACCGATCGAGATCGAACATCAAGCTTCCCACACCCTGGACCTGATTTTTGACTCTTATGAGATTCTTAACGGCGATCTTAAGATGGAAAGTCTTCCTTCTTCCTATGGATGTGGGCAGACCTTGCTCATCCACATGAAAGACAAGGTCAAACCGATTTTTGTGGATCTTATTTATGCGATCTATCCGGAAGAAAATATCATCAGCCGCAGAGCGGTCTTAAAAAATTTAAGTGAAGAGGATCTCGTCATCCGCAAATTCCTTTCCTACAGCATCGATCTTTGTGAGGATGATCTGGTCCTCATGGACTTCCATGGTGCCTGGGATAAGGAGATGCACTTACAGGAGCACGAGATCAAGGAAGGTACCCTTCTTATCTCTTCCCGCGTCGGCTTTGCCTCTTCCAAAAACAATCCCGGCTTCCTCATTCGTCAGGCAGACACTGATGAATTCCATGGCAAGGTCTGGGGCTTCAACCTGGTCTACAGCGGCAACCACTATTCTTCCGTCAGTAAAAACGAATACGGTTTTCACCGCATCCAGGGCGGCATCAATCCCGACCGTTTCCACAAGATCTTAAAGACAAATGAATCCTTTGAAACACCGGAGGCCATCCTTTCCTATTCCGATCAGGGTTTGAATGATCTTTCCCATCACTTCCATGATTTCATCAACGAACACATCGTCACTTCCCATTGGAAGAAGAAAGAAAGACCGATCCTGGTCAATTCCTGGGAGGGTTTTGGTTTTGATTTCCACAAGGAAGATCTGATTGAGAAGCTGGCCAAGAATGCCAAAGATCTGGGTATTGAAATGTTTGTCCTGGATGATGGTTGGTTCGGCCGCCGCGACAGCGATAAACGCGGATTGGGTGATTACGATTGCAACCTCAATAAAATCCCGGGCGGCATCGCTTCTTTGAGTGAAGAGGTTCATAAGCTCGGCTTACTCTTCGGCATTTGGGTCGAACCGGAAGCCATCAGTATCGACTCAGCCCTTTATGAAGCACATCCGGAATTTGCCTTGAAAGAAGAAGGGCGCGAGTTCTTCTTCGGCCGCAATGAACTTTTGATGGATCTGACCAAAAAGGAAGTCCGCGATTATATCGTTGAGAATGTTTCCAAATTGATTGATGAGAATAAGGTTGACTACATCAAATGGGATATGAACCGGATGATGAACGGCGTTTCCGGTGCCTACAATCATGACTACATTCTCGGTTTATATGAGGTCCTTGACCGCATCTTTACACCGCGTCCGGATGTCCTGTTTGAATCCTGCAGTTCCGGCGGCAACCGTTTTGATTTAGGTATCTTATGTTACTCGCCGCAGATCTGGTCGTCCGATGACACCGATCCGATCGAGCGCATCGACATTCAGAAAGGTCTTTCCTACCTCTACCCGCTTTCCACCATGGGTGCCCATGTCTCCGCCTGTCCGCATTCGCAGACTTTGCGCAAGACGCCGCTGGAGACCCGCTTTGCGGTTTCCGCTTACGGCTGCCTGGGTTATGAACTGGATTTAAGCCGATTGTCGGATGTGGAAAAATTTGAAGTCCGCAAACAGACGGCTTGGTATAAAAAATACCGTTCTCTTTTCCAGTTTGGCCGCTTCAATCGTCTGAAGGCAGAAAAAGGACAGGAATCTTTTGAGGTGAGTGATGGAAAAAGAGCTGTTGTTTCCAAGTTCCGCCGTCTCCTACATGCCGCACCGTATTTTGATAAACTGACAGCGACCGGATTAAAGACGGATCAGCTTTATTCTGTTTGTTCAAGACAATACTTCCATGAACTTTCAAATTCAAATTATGCGGGTTCCGTTAATGAAGATATCGATACAGACACAAAGGAATTTTTGAAGAAACATCCGAATTTGGTTTTGAGTGAACAATATTACACCGCATCCGGTGCTGCCTTGAAAGAAGGCATCTGCCTCGATCCTCTGTATCTGGGCACCGGCAATAATAAAAAGATCCGCATTCCTTTGGATTACGGATCAGATATGTATCTGATTGAAGAAAAATAGAATCAGATCAATATATTTCTTTTGAATTCTTCGACCCTGTCGTGCGTAATGCCCAGGGTCTTTTCTATAAAGTCATCACCCATACTATCCAGTGCCGCATCAAGATATTCCTCATCAGCGACAAAAGCTTTGTAGGCAGCCATGGCGATCTCTTCACCCACTTCGTTCTTTAATCTTTCATAAAGCGTCTTCGCTTTCGGAACGTTGACTTTGTTGGTAAAAAGATAGTCACTTCGTATGGTCTCTTCATCGACACCCAGCATTTTTAAGACCAGTACACTCACCATGCCGCAGCGGTCTTTGCCTTCCGAACAGTGCCAGAGCACCGCACCTTCTTTTCCGCTCTGGTCGATAATGAGATTTAAGGCTTCTCTGAATCCTTTAATGTATTCTTCCTTGGTGACCAGTTCCACATAGGTGTCTTTTAAAGACGGCATCTTGAAGGTCTTCTTCTTTTCGTGCGTGATGCCGTCTTCAAATCCTTCAATGATCGGTATGTGCCGATAAGCCAGTGTGTCTGTCTGATCGGGTACCTCTTCCTTTTCTTTATAAGTGCGCAGGTCGATCACGGTACTGAGGCCGTGCTTTTCTTTTAAATAATCGAGATCTTCCCTGCTGGCTCTTCCCAAATGAGCCGAGCGGATCAGTTTATTTGGACGGATCGTTTTTCCATCACTTGTTTGATAATCACCCAGGTCGCGGATATTGCCGATGGAATCTAAATGGATTTCTATCATACGATCTTTGACCTCCACTTTCCGTCTTTCTTGTAATAAATCAGTTCACTGAGTTCATCGCTCGTCATAATCTTATAGATCCGTTTGAGATCCAGAGACAACTTATGTTTATCCAGATCATCTTTTTTGATCCAGAAAACTTCTCCTTCTTTGGATGAGCGCAGCTTGCCGGAAAACTGATCGGTCTTGTAGTACAGCATCAGATAGCGGTCTTCATCTTCTGTCTTAAATTCTTCGATGCCGCATAAAATCGGTTTCTTAATGGTCAAACCGGTCTCTTCCTTAACCTCACGGATGACAGAAGTCTGAAAGTCTTCATTTTCCTCCACATGGCCGCCCGGAAAAGTCAGTCCCGGCCAGTCTTTTTTCTTGCGGTCGACGACCAGAATCTCATCATCCTTATAAATCAGACAGATATTGGTAAGAATACATTGATGTTTCTTTTTCATATCCATATTATATACAATAGATTTTTTAAAAATGTTGAATAAATTGATCTGTATTTTTTCCGATAAAATATTTTTACCTTCGGTACAGAAAACACTTTTCCACATCCACATTCCGTATTTTTCAACATTATGTTGAAAAGTGAAGAACTTCAATTTATCCTTTATTTAAAGGGTTTTTCTGCATTCTGTTCTCAGAAATCCGCTGTGGATTTCTTTTCTTTTTCACATCTTCCAACAGTGGAATTCAAAGTGGAATATATACTAACATTTTTTCCACAAAATTTAAATTGTGGAAAATTGTGGAAAACTTATCCACAATTGATAAATAAAGGATTTTTGAATTTTCGTCGTTGTGGATTGTGGAAAACTACCCTTTGTAAGACATTAAAATTGTGGAAAACTTATGTTATGATGGATTTACCTATCTAAGGTTTTAAGCAGCACGAACACTATGACTACTCTTGATTTTTATCTGCATGACAAATGGTCGCAGACATGTAAATATATAGCCGATTCCGGCCAGATCGCCGAAAGTGTACTGCCTTACTTTGATTCAAAGCTGGTTTCTTTGAACGACAGTGAAGCAGTGGTCACCGTTCCGGCTTTTATTAATTACGCGATCATGTCCGAACATGTCGATCTGATTGAAAACTGCCTGGAGGAGTCCTTAGGCAAGAGACTATCGGTCCGCATCGTTCAGCAGGAAGATTTTGAAAAGAAATCATCTGTACCAAAAAATAATTTCAAGAGTGATTTTCTTTCCAGAAAGATCGACCCGAACCAGACATTTGCGGATTTTGTCGTCGGACGTTCCAACGCCCAGGCCCAGGTCGCCGCAATGACCTGTGCTTCCAACCTCGGTGTCATCTTTAATCCTTTATTTATTTATGGAAATCCGGGTTTGGGCAAGACACATTTACTGAATGCCATCGGCAATCAGGTCAAATCCCTTTATCCGGAAAAGAAAATCGGTTTTGTCAGTGGTTTGGAATTTGTTGACAACGTCAAAAAAGCATCCCAGGAAAACCGTTTTGATGAACTGAAGGAAGTCTTCCAGGATCTGGATCTTCTTCTGATCGATGATATTCAGAATATTGCAGGCAAAGATAAGACAAATGAGCTTTTCTTTACCATATATAATGAGCTGATCAACAACAAAAAACAGATCTGCGTCACTTCCGACCGCACACCAAGCGAGATCCGCGGCCTTTCCGATCGTATCATTTCCCGTTTTAATCAGGGATTGAACGTCAATATTGAGGCACCGGAGTACGAAACTTCCATCAATATCTTAAAAATGAAGATCGCCAATTATCCGGGCTATAACAAATCATCGATCGACGATATCGATGATGATGTCTTCTCTTATCTGGCTACCAATTTCTCGCAGGATGTCAGAAGTCTGGAAGGCGCGGTCAACAGACTTTTATTTTACTCTGCAATGTTCCCGAATCTGGAGGAAGGCAACCGCATCACCTTAAAACTGGCGGTGGAAGCCTTTAAAGATCAGATCAAAGACGGGAAGAACGAATTAGCTATTTCAACGGTACGAAAGGCGGTATGTGATTACTACAACCTCACCAAACAACAAATCACATCCGCCAACCGTACCAAGAGTATCTCCAATGCCAGACAGATTGCGATGTATCTGTGCCGCAAACTGTTGGATGCAACATACGACGACATCGGTCAGGAATTCGGCGGCAGAGATCACTCCACGGTTATGAGTTCGATTTCCAGTGTGGAGAAAAAAATCAAGACCGACCCGCTCTACCTCAAGGCAATCAACGAGATCGAGAGCAGAATCAAATAAGTTTCCACAATGTTATCCCGTCCTGAAAATGGTAAAATTTAAGTGTAAACAAAGACTATTTCGAAGTTTTCCACATTTTCCAACAGGATAATGATAATAAGATTAACGATAAATAAACACAAAGACACGGAGGCGCTATGAATTTCAAAATTTCAAAAAAAGAATTCCTGGATGCATTGAGTTTATCATCCAGAGCTATCTCTTCAACAACACCATTGCCATCCTTGGGTGGTATCAAGATTTCGTTGAGTGAGAATTCCCTTGTCCTTGTTTCTTCTGATTCCAATATCTCCATAAGGACAGCCATCAACAATAACGACCGCAACGCTCTGATCATCAATGAACCGGGCGAGATCGTACTGGATGCCCGTTATATATTGGAAATCGTCCGTAAGATCGATTCCGATTTCATCAATGTGGAAACGATCGATGGGACCCTGGTTAAGATCTATGGCGGCAATTCCGAATTCAAGGTCAACGGCATGCCGGCCAGTGAATATCCAAACATCGGTTTCGACATCAGAAACAATGAACCGTTTAAACTGGAGACTGCTTTATTCAATCAGATCATTGATGAAACTTCCTTTGCCTGCTCGGATAAGGAGACTAGACCGGTACTGACCGGTGTCAATCTGAAGGCACAGGATCATAAACTGTATGCCAACGCGACAGACTCCTATCGTCTGGCTTCCAAGGTTCTGGATATTGAAGCGGATTTAAACTTCAATATCACCATTCCTTCCAAGTATCTGAATGAGATCTGTCATGCGATTGCAGCTGAAAAAGAAGTCACGATTGCCATTGACAATCAGAAGATCTCCTTCATCTTCGGCAATTCCGTTATCGAGACCAGACTCCTGGATGATGAATTCCCGGATACATCCCGTCTGATCCCTGCTTCCTTCTCGCAGAAACTGAAGGTTTCCGCCAAGGAACTGATCCGGGCGATCGATCGTACCTTATTCATCAAGGCAGACGGAAAGAACACCATTAAGATGAGTATTGATACGGATAAACTGGAACTTACTTCCACCAACCAGTCGATGTTGTCTTCTTTTGAAAAGATCAATGTCATTTCCTACGAAGGTCAGCCATTGGAGATCTCCTGCTCCGGCAAATATCTGCAGGATGCCTTAAAGGCCATCGACAGTGATGAAGTGACGATCAACTTCTCCGGTGAACTCAAACCGATGGTGGTCAAAAAAGAGGATGATGACTCTTTGATCCAGCTGATTTCTCCGGTCAGGACATATCATTAAATTTTAAAAAATCAAAAATAAGACAATTAGGGCCCGTTTAGCGACGGGTTTTAATTTTTATTAGGTGTATCACATGAAAAACCAAATCCGCCCGGAATGGAAAAATAAGGCCGAAAATGATATAATTTTAACGTATATGGCCATAGTGAAAAACGTTCAAATCAAAGAGGAATTTGTGAGTCTCGGACAGTTTCTCAAAATCTGTGATCTGATCTCTTCCGGCGGTGAAGCGAAGATCTTTCTGAAAGAAAATGAGATCTTTGTCAACGGCGAAAAAGAAGACCGCAGAGGCAGGAAACTCTATGAGAAAGATCTGATCAAGATCAACGACGAGGTCTATCAGATATGCCGGTAAAGACGATACGGATCAATGATTACCGCAATTACAGACGCAAGTATCTGGAATTCGATCCGCATTTAAATATCATCGTCGGCAAAAACGGCAGCGGCAAGACAAACATACTGGAAAGTATCATCGTTGTTTCCAACACAAAATCCTATCGTACCAACAATGACGCAGACCTGATCAGGAAGGGCTGCGATTTTGCGCGTATCGTTTTAAATACGGAAGATAAGGAATACAAAGTCGTCATCAATAAAAAGAATAAATCTTTATATATTGATAACGAATTGATCAAACGCACCTCGGAATTTATCGGCAAGGTCAACGCCATTCTGTTTAAACCAAGTGACCTGGAACTGTTTACCCAATCCCCTTCCGAAAGGCGAAAGTTACTGGATATTGAGATCGCCAAGGTCTCCAAAAGCTATATCCACTCCTTATCCCGCTACAATTCCTTATTAAAAGATAAGAACAAACTGTTGAAACAGCTGGAAGCGGATCAGCTTCTTTTGAATGTACTCAACGAATCGATGACGCCGATGATCAAAATCATCATTTCGGAACGTGAGAATTTCTTTACT
>ONXX01000076.1 GCA_900321955.1 uncultured Bacillota bacterium
ATCCTTTCCGGTCATTACAGCGAGGTCTCTGATCTGTTACGGATCATCAACAGGATCTGTCATCGTAAGACTCTGAATATCGAAATCCCCTTTGGCTTCTTACAAGCCATTGCCCCGCTCGTTGAAAAAGGAAGCAATCTCCTGGGCATCAAACGTCCCTTGGTGACGCCTTATTCCATCGTCATTCTCAACGGCAACGGCCACTTCTCTCATGAAAAGGCCGCAAAGGAACTGGGCTATGAACCCCGCAGCGTCGAAGAAAGCCTGCGGGATATGGTCGAAGAATTCAAAAAGTAGTCCATTCTTAAAATACGTTACAAAGTTCCCCTGAGGAACTTTTCTTATGCCTTGAAAAATCTCCGAGATGTGATACAATATGTAGCGTGCTACATGTAGCATGCTACAGAAAGGATGCCTATGAATAAGAATAACGAAATCGGCTATCTGATCCACAAGATCGACACCAAGATCAAAGCCAACATGGATCAGGAGCTCAGCCGGCATGATCTGACCTTCTCGCAATCCCAGGTCATTCATCTGCTGCGGCTCAATGGCGGCCAGCTTTCCCAAAAGGCCCTGCAGGATCTCATGAAGGTCTCCCACCCGACGGTCGTCGGTCTGGTCCAGCGCCTTGAAAGCAACGGCTATGTCAAAACAGAAATCGATGAAAACGACAAGCGGTACAAGATCGTCACCCTGTGCGATATTGCCGACGAATTTAAAAAAGATATGATGCGTTCCAAGGAACGCTTTGATAAAAAGTTGTTTCAGGATCTGCCTCAGGAGAAACTGGATGCACTGTATCAGATCCTGCAGAAGATGTATGAAAACATTGAGAAAGGAGGTCAGTGATGTTTAAGATCCTGTCAAAAGAGATCGGTGAATACAAAAAAGACACCATCATGACACCGCTGTTCATGGTGGGTGAAGTCGCCATGGAATGTCTGATCCCTGCGGTCATGGCAATTTTAATCGACCACATGTATACCGAAAGTGTCACGATGGTCATCCGCTATGGTGCGATCCTGATCGTCTTGGCTTTGGTCTCTTTGTACTGCGGTGCCAGTTCGGCCCGTGCCGGTGCCAGAGCGGGTGCAGGCTTTGCCAAGAATCTGCGCAAAGATCTCTTCTACCATGTTCAGGAATTTTCTTTCAAGGACATCGATGACTTCTCCTCTTCTTCACTGGTGACCCGTCTGACTTCAGATGTCTCCAGTGTTCAGAACGCCTTCCAGATGATCATCCGCATGGCGGTCCGTGCCCCATTGATGCTGATCTTCTCGATCGTCATGGCCTTGCGCATCAACGCCAGAATGGCCCTCATCTTCTTTGCCATCGTTCCGTTTTTGGCGATCGGCTTATTTGCGATCTTCCGCACGGCACATCCGATCTTCCGTCGTATCTTCAAGAAATACGATGCCTTGAACAATTCCGTTCAGGAAAACGTCTCCGGCATCCGCGTTGTGAAATCCTTTGTTCGGGAAGACTACGAGATCGAAAAGTTCAACAAGGCATCGGAAGATGTCAGAGCCAACTTCGTCAAAGCCGAACGCATCGTCGCCTTGAACAATCCGTTAATGATGCTGGCGATGTATACGGCCATGCTGTCGGTCTCCTACCTCGGCGCAAAGATGATCGTTGAATCCGGTGCCACCAGGCTTACGACCGGTGAACTCTCCTCCCTGACTTCCTATGGCATCCAGATCCTTTCTTCTTTAATGATGTTATCCATGGTCTTTATGATGATCAACTTCTCGATGGAAGCAGCCAACCGTATCGTCGAAGTTTTGAAGCGTGAGTCTTCTCTGACTTCCCCGGCCAATGGCATCAAGGAAGTCAAAGACGGTTCCATCCGCTTCGATCATGTCACCTTCCGCTACAACGAACGCTCCAAGAGAAGAGCTCTGGCGGATATCAACCTCGATATCAAATCCGGCCAGACCGTCGGCATCATCGGCGGTACCGGTACCGGTAAGACCACACTGATCCAGCTCATTCCGCGTCTCTATGACGTCTCGGAGGGAACGCTCTATGTCGGTGGCGAAGATGTCAGAAACTACGACCTCGATGCCCTTCGTAACGAAGTTGCGGTCGTCTTGCAGAAAAACGTCCTCTTTGCCGGCACCATCAAGGAAAACCTGCGCTGGGGCAACAAAGAAGCCAGCGATGAAGAAATCATACGCGTTGCCAAGTTAGCCCAGGCCGATGAATTCATACAGCAGTTCCCGGATAAATACGACACGATGATCTCCCAGGGCGGCACCAATGTCTCCGGCGGTCAGAAACAGCGTCTCTGTATTGCCCGTGCTTTACTTAAAAAACCGAAAGTCCTCATACTGGACGATTCGACTTCGGCCGTTGACACCAAGACCGATGCCTTGATCCGCAAAGCCTTTAAGGAAGAAATTCCGGATACCACCAAGATCATCATCGCCCAGCGCGTTGCCTCGGTGGAAGATGCCGATCAGATCATTGTCCTGGAATCCGGCAAGATCGTCGAACACGGTAATCATGAAGAGCTCATGGCTCACAAGGGCATCTATGCCGAAATCTACGAAACACAAGTCAAAGGAAAGGAGGAAGACTAATGCCACCAAGAAGAGGTTATGTTACCAACAAGAAGATCGACCCGAAGTCGCTTCTGCGCTTGCTCAAGTACGTCTTTTCCCGCTATAAAGTCCAGCTGGCCTGTGTCGGCATCTGTCTGATCGTCTCCTCCCTGGCCTCCGTCATCGCCGCCACCTTCATGCAGCGGCTGATCGATGAAGTCATACTGCCGGGCATCTCTTCCGGCATGCCGGCCGTGGCCGACAAACTGATGACCATCATCGTCACAATGGGCACCATCTACGCCCTGGGTCTTGTTGCCAACACCATCTATAACCAGATCATGGCCTTTGTCGGTCAGGGTACCATCAAAGCCTTGCGTGATGACATGTTCGACAATATGGAAACCCTGCCGATCCGCTACTTTGATTCCCACGCTCATGGTGAGATCATGTCGACCTACACCAATGACGTCGATACATTAAGGATGCTGGTGGGACAATCCATCCCGTCCTTGTTTCAGAGTGTCTTGTCCTTAATCGTCGTCATGATCACCATGGTCAACTACTCCATATGGCTGACCTTCATGGTCCTTCTGGTCATCTTCACGATGACCAGGATCACCGGTAAGTTCGGCGGCCGTTCTGCCCGCTACATGATGGAACAGCAGCAGTCCTTAGCGAAAGAAGAAGGCTTTATTGAAGAGATGATGGAAGGCATGAAAGTCGTCAAGGTCTTCACTCATGAAGAGGAAGCCAAGAAAGACTTCGATGCCTTAAACGAAAAACTCTACAACGACGCCAGAAAGGCCAACGAAAACGCCAATGCCTTATTCCCGATCTTAGCCAATGTCGGTAATATCTCCTATGTCGTCCTGGCCATCGTCGGAGGTCTTCTGGTCACCGCCAAAGTGCCGAACTTAACGATTCATGGTTTCAATACCGTGACGATCGGCGTCATCGTCTCCTTCCTGGGTCTTTCCCGTCAGATGTCGCAAACCGTCTCGCAGATGTCCCAGCAGGTTTCCACCATCGCGATGGCTTTAGCCGGTTCCGACCGCGTCTTCGCTTTGATCGATGAAAAGAGCGAAGAAGATGAAGGCTATGTCACTTTAGTCAGAGCCAATATCGATAAACATGGCAACATCACGGAATCCAAGGACTATACCGGCAAGTGGGCCTGGAAACACTACCACGCCCAAAGCGACCACTCCACCACCTATGTCGAATTAAAGGGCGACATCCAGATGGTCGATGTCGACTTCAACTATGTACCGGAGAAACAGGTCCTCTTCGATATTTCTCTATATGCCCATCCGGGTCAGAAGATCGCCTTTGTCGGTGCAACCGGTGCCGGCAAGACGACGATCACCAACCTGATCAACCGCTTCTACGATATCCCGGATGGCAAGATCCGCTACGACGGCATCAATATCAACAAGATCAAAAAAGCCGACCTCAGAAGGTCACTTGGCATGGTCTTGCAGGATGTCAATCTGTTTACCGGCACGGTCATGGACAATATCCGCTACGGCAAGCTGGATGCCACCGATGAAGAATGCATCGAAGCCGCCAAGCTGGCAAATGCCGATGACTTCATCACCCGTCTGCCGGATGGCTATCAGACGATGCTGACCAACAACGGTTCGCAGTTGTCGCAAGGCCAGCGTCAGCTGATCTCCATCGCCCGTGCTGCCGTGGCCAACCCGCCGGTCATGATTCTGGATGAGGCAACTTCTTCGATCGATACCCGTACCGAAGCCCTCGTACAGAAAGGCATGGACAACCTGATGAAGGGCCGCACGGTCTTTGTCATCGCTCATCGTCTTTCCACCGTACGAAACTCCGACGCCATCATGGTCTTGGATCATGGCAAGATCATCGAACGCGGTACCCACGATCAGCTCATCGACATGAAGGGCACTTACTACCAACTCTACACCGGTGCCTTTGAACTGGAATAATTATTCTTAGAATTCTGTATTTGAAAAAGCGGATGTGAAACACTCTTCACACCCGCTTTTTAACTGTTTGTTTCTTTAGATCGGGAAGGCAGCGGTTGCATCCCACTGCTCATCAATGTACTGATACATGATATTCAGATCTGCTTCCTCAATCTGTGAAGTCGGATCCTTGCCACCGCTGACAATCTTCAATGAATCTTCATGAATCATTTTTTCGTTATTCGAAGGTTTTTCTCCTTATAGACCTTCTTCTTTAACGAAAGCATAGAAATCTTCTTCTTTCTGTTTATCTTTTTCGCTGATCGTGCCGACCGGCATCGCATAGATGATCGATTCATCAATTCCGTTTAAGCCAAACATCTCGTCGCAGCACTTGCCGTTCACTGCACCCAAGGCACAGCCGCCCAGTCCTAAAGCCGTAG
Source organism: uncultured Bacillota bacterium (assembly GCA_900321955.1). Next base: position 4,933 of record ONXX01000076.1, read on the forward strand.
CGGAGAGATAGAGGTTCTGCATGACATGGCCTGCATCAGCCCGCATGCCGGCACAGGCATGGATACCATAGCGCCATTCGCCCCGATAAAAGACGACCGAAAAGTAGAAGACCACATTGGCTTTGGCTGCCCAGATCTGACCGGCAACCGATTTACCGATAAAGTCCGCCATATCATCGATCTTCTTTAAGAATTCGATCTGATGATGCATCGGCAGATAGTGGTAAAGACCATCCTCCAGGCCATCGACATCCTTGATCGTCATATAGACTTCAAACGGATGTCTGGCACCGCCGCAAGGCACGGTACGAAGCGTTGCGTAAGACTTGCCGCGTATCGTCTTGACGCCCTGGATGCACCACAGCATATAAGAGAGCTGTCTGATGTTCATCTTTTCCTGCGTGTAGACGCGATGGGAGCTTCGCCTGTTGACGATGGTTAAGAAGTCTGTCTCGACTTCAATGCCTTCAAAATCGATCGGTAAATCGATAATATGATCGCTCATCGCCTCTTTGACAAGCGGCGGCTGCGGTTTCTTCAATTGCTGGTCCGTCTGATAATCCGGATACGGATCTTCTTCATAGCCGCTGCGCAAGGCAGCTCTGCCTTTTTCAATCAGCTCTTTGATCTTGTTTTCATCCATGATTGTTTCCCACCTATACTTTTATTCTAACAAAAGCCATTTCATCTTTTAGCAAACACTATATCAAAGTTCTTCTCCACTGCTTCGCAAAGATCCGGCAGAGGCATCTGTTTTATTTCGGCGATCTTCTCATAGATCGCTGTGATATCACACGGTTCATGGCGATGGTCTTTGATCGGCGACTGATAGGGAGCATCGGTCTCGATCAAAAGACGATCGATCGGCATGGCCTCCACTACCTGCAAAGGACGTTTGGCTCCCTTGAATAAAACCGAAGCGCCAAAGGAAATGTAATAGCCCAACTTTAGATAGAGGCGCATCATCTCCACCGATCCGCTGAAGCTGTGGATGATGCCGCGGTTCTTGGAAGCCTTCAATATTTCCAGCATATCGCCATCCGCCTTGCGGCAATGCACATCAATCGGCAGATCAAATTCTCTCGCCATCTCCAGCTGCGCCTTAAAGAAATCTTTCTGGTATTCCCTGGTATGCGGATGGGAATAATAATCCAGACCGATCTCTCCCACCATATCTGCCCCGCTTTCAATGATCCGCTCTCTTATCTC
>ONXX01000177.1 GCA_900321955.1 uncultured Bacillota bacterium
AGATCCAGAAAAGGGATATGATCTTTTATATCTTCCAGGAAATGTGCGATGAACGCAAAGTGCTGTTTTCAGAGGTCTCCTGCAATCCGGCAGTCAACTTTGCCAGAAAGCTTTTAAAGATCGACCGCTACTATCATCTGGCTTCAAACGCCATTTCCAAGGCTGAAAAGAAGAATGATATCGATATGTCAGACCAGGATTACTATTCCCTGGTATTGATCATCTGCATCATGATGAACCGTATCGAATCCGGCAACGAGATCTATCTGAACAAGTCCGGTTTTGTCGAAAGCGATGCAAGGATACGCGATTTCCTCGATGACATCAAAGACTATCTTTCAAGATACGTACCGATCTCTGATCAGGAATACCGCTATCTTTCCTTGTGCCTGCACAGCTTCCATTTCATCATCAGCAAGTCCTCGATATCGGTCTCTCCAATCAACTTCCATATCCTGGTCAAGAATCTTTTATACACCTTGTCCAACCATTACCGGATACAGCTCACCGATGACAGTATCCTTCATGAATATCTGACGGCTCACTTATCGGCCTGCTACCACCGTTTCAGAAACGGGGAAAAACTGGTCAATCCGTTCAAGGATGAGATCATCAACAATTACCAGAACGATTTCCTGTTTTTAAAGGAACATGTAGGAATTCTGGAAGAATGTTTCGACAAGAAGATCGATGACGATGAACTCACTTATATACTGATGCACATCCTTGCGGCGATCGAACGCATCAAGATGCCTAAGTCTCTGGCAAAGATCGTCGTCACCAGCAACGCCGGCATCGCCAATGCCAATATGCTGGCAACAGCGATCAGCGAACATTTCAATGCCGAGATCACCGATGTCCTCAGCATTCATTCGCTCTATCAGAAGCTCGATGATGTCGACTGCGATTTCATCGTCTCAACGACACCGATCGATTCGCCGATCCCTTGCATCGTCGTCAATGCGGTACTGGATGAAGAAAACTACCAGATGATCTCCAATGCGATCGCTCAGGTGCGAAAAAAGAACAGTACTTCCAATAGCACTTATGAAGTCGCCAGCAAGGATGTCCCTTCCGGTATCTTCGTCTCCGACTTCCTGAAAGAAGAAAACATCGTTCTGAATAAATACGCAGGAGACTGGAAGGAAGCTCTGATCTCGGCTGGCGAACTGCTATTGTGGAACAACAACATCACCGTCAACTATCTCAATCAGATGGTCTCCCTGGTGCTCAAATACGGTCCTTACATCGTCTTTGCCGATGGCATTGCCCTGGCGCACGCTTCACCAAATGACGGCGTGCTTTCGACCGGTTTCTCCTTTGTCCGTCTTGATCATTCGGTCTCCTTCGGACATGACAAAAAAGATGTCAATATCATCATCGGCTGTGCGATCAATGACACGCCTGCGGAAACGATGATGCTGACCAATTTCATGAACATCATCAACATCCCGGAATTCAATCAGAAGCTATTGCTTGCTTCAGACAAGAAAGAGATCATCGACATCATCAGGCATTACGAACAGAGGCATGTCGCCATCAAAAACAAATCATTTGAATAATACGAAAGAGGTGCTGCAGGCACCTCTTTCTTAACTAAGGAGACAACTGAAAATAAGATCAGCTTTATCTTTTTACCAGACGGAATTGACAACGATCTTGTCGTCAACGATCTTTAAGGTCACGACCGTCTGCTGATCTTTCTTGTCATAGATCCACAGCGCTTTTGCCTTCGGTCTGAATTCCCATCTTTCGACTTCAAAATCTTTATCCTGTTTGATGATATCAACAAGATCTTCGATCTTATCTACAGTAAGTCCTTTTTGCAGCATATACTTAATCCTCTCTATTACAATAGCGTTCAACAGCGAGTTTCTTGTCTTCAAATATCGCTCTGCCCATGACGGCACAGTAAATACCTGTTGAATTCAAACGGCAGTATTCCTCATAGCCGATATGGCCGTCGACCCAGATCTTTTTATGAGCGGAAAGATCGATCGCCAGCTGTTCCATGCTGGTAAGGTATTCTTCATAGCCGTTTCTGTAGGTCGTTGTTGAAACCAGAAAATCATCGCATGTGTCAAGAAGCTCTTTGAAGTTTTCTCTTTCCGTATCTTCAACTCGGATATTGATGCCTGTACGAAGTCCCTTTTCCTTGAATTTTTCTATGACCGGAAGCGGGTCCTTCAGGTGGCTGATTTGGATAAACACAACATCGAAATCAAGTGTAAGGAGATCATCTATGTAGGAGAGGGGGGCAAATACTTCCAGATGGATCGACTTTTCTTTACTGGTGGAATAGCTGCAGATCTTCTGCGTCATCTTCATGCCAAACGAGATGCCATGTACTGCTACTCCATCTTCAATATCGATATGCACATTGTCGAAATATTTATCTATGTAATCAAGCTCGTCAGCCACCCTGAGAACATCAGCTGAAGCAATGGAAGGAGATATCAGCATTCCTAGATATTTCCTCTGGCTTCCCTGGCATTCTTCATAAGATCCTTGACTCTTTGCGGATCGACAGGATTGAAGAATTTGCCGTCATATTTGATGCCGGTCGCAACAACTGCGCCGTCACATACTTTCAGAATATCTTTTACGGTCTCGACCTTGACGCCGTTGCTGGCGAAGACCGGTGTATCGGTTACCGCTTTGACACGTTCAACAAGTGAAGTATCGATGCTGGATCCCGGTCTGTTGCTGTAGATCAGCAAGGTGTCTGGATTCAGATTGAAAGTCAGAGTTTTGACGACTTCTTCGATCGAACGTTCGGCGATCTGTCTTGTGCCTTCCGGAATGACAGCCGTCATCGTTTTGACGTTGCCGCATCCGACCGCATAGCGATGTCTTTCCACTGCACCCGGATCAACGCTGGATGCACCATAGACGCC
>ONXX01000032.1 GCA_900321955.1 uncultured Bacillota bacterium
CTTCGTCGGCGAGTTTGTCAGCTGCTTCATCTTAGGCGAACTGCTGGCCTCTGTTCTGATCAAGAATCACTTTTCTTTCTTTAAGGAAAACGACAGATAGAGAAAATGCCCTTGCTGAAGTGAACCCCTAAAGTTGGACCAACTTAAAGGAGGTTCACTTTTTATTTATGAAGTATTCAAAAGAGTTCAAACTGGAGTGCGTTAGAAAACGGAAGGAAGGGATCTATATCGAAACACCTCCTGGCTGTAAAAAAAGACATAACTTTACGAAGCAGGTAAGAATATGGTCAAAGATCTATGATTCTTTAGGAGAAGCAGGCTTGGAACACGGAAGACCGACGTTGAATACTGAGCAGAGACTTGAGCTGATCGAAAGAGTCGAAAACGGGGAATCGTATTCATCTGCCGCTTTGTCTGCCGGGATTCAGGACGATGTTCTGATCAAATGGCACAAGATCTATATGGAAAAAGGCATCGATGGTTTAAAATCATTAAAAAGAGGCAAACCATCCATGAAGAAGAAACCTGTGAGTAAAGAAGATTCCGACAAGACAAAGGAAGAGCTCCTTAAAGAGCTGGAATACGTAAGAGCGGAGAACGAATACCTAAAAAAACTAAGTGCCTTGGTTCAGGAAAGAAAGGCCCGAGAGCAGAAGAAAAAGTAACTGTGATCGATGAACTGAGGCAAAGATACTCCTTAAAGGTCCTTTTAAGAGTATCCGGCCTTTCAAAGTCCACCTATTCCTACTATCATTGTGAGAAACATTTAAACGCTGTAAAAAGGCGTAAGGAAGAAGACGAACACATCTTATCTCTCATCCTTCCGGTGTTCGAGCACCATAAGTCAAGATACGGCTATCGAAGGATTATCCTGGCTTTAAAAGAAGAATTGGCTGATATCAATCACAAAAGGATACAGCGGATCATGAATGAGAATCATCTGTTTGGAAAGCAGCCCAAGAATAAGTATCATTCCTATAAAGGTGATAACGGCAAGAAGAAAGACAACCTTCTTTTACACAAGGAAGTGGATGAAGAAAGTCACAGGGCAAAATACGTAAGAGACTTCGACACCTCTAAGCCCAATGAAAAATGGACGACCGATGTTTCGGAGTTCAGGTGTGCGCAGGGAAAGCTCTATCTTTCACCCATCATGGATATGTATGACGGTTACATCGTCTCTTACGACATCTCGATCAGCCCTGATTTCGCTCAGACAAAAAGAATGATCGATGAAGCTTTCGATAAGTATCCGGATCTTAAAGGACTGATCTTTCATTCCGATCAGGGCTGGCAATACCAGATGAAGCCTTACCAGAAATGGCTGGAAGACAAAGGCATACTTCAGTCCTTCTCCAGGAAAGGCAACTGTATGGACAACTCCTTAATGGAGAACTTCTTCGGTATCATGAAAAACGAAATGTACTACGGCTATGAATTCAAAACGCTAGAAGAGCTTAAAAAAGCCATGGAAGAATACATCGCTTACTACAATACAGAAAGGATCAACATCAAAAGAAACTCGCTAAGGTTTGTCAATGATAAATTCACACAAACTAATTGTCCACTATGAAAAGTCGTCACAATCGGACGATTTTTTCTTTTCGGGCTGATTGTTGTAATTATGTTTTTTTATTCCGTCTTGTAAGCTTCCATCGCTCGTGCGTAATATATCCTGAAGAATTTGTTCATGGCGGCGACGATAGCCTTCTTGTCTTTCTTACCTTCGGACTTCTTCTTGAGATAGTAATCATAGACGGCTGTATCTTTTACCGGTTTGATCTTTCTCAGATTCTTTACCATAAGATAGCCTAGTTTTCTGAGCTGCTTGGATCCTTTTCTGGTGATGCCTCTTTCTGAAGCCTTGAACTGTCCGCTTTCATAAGGCGGGACATCGATCCCCACACAGGCGATCAAAGCGCTTCCTGAATAATACCTTCTTGGATCACCGACCTCCGCAATCAGTAAGGGCGCCAGCACATCGCCGACTCCGCTCATTGCCCGGATGATAGGATATTCCGGTCTTTGCTTAGCCAAAGACCTCAACTGTGATAAGATTTCATTGAGCACATGATTCATGCTGCGCAAAGCTTGCGCAGCCTGCTTGACAAGCAGTCTGCTGATTGGATCATATGCCAGAGTCGGGATGCCTTCCTTTGCCAGGGAATAGATCTTGCCGGACTTACCCTGACGCGGACGGTATCCTTTTTTCTTTGCCCATCTTTTGAATCTTTCATCAAATCTCTTTGGCCCGAGCGATCTGATGCAATCATAATGAACGAACTCTTCCAAAAAATCGGTAAGCCTGTCTTTTCCCGTTGCGGGATCATAGCCGTCAAATTCATCCTTTATCCCCGGCATTACCTGATCGATCAGATGATCGAGATTCTGTGTAAGGGAAACGTGCGGTTTCATATAGCTGAGGTATTGTCTCGATAAAGCCTTCATGGCCGCATATTCTTTATCTGCTTTTTGGTATTCCTTCAGCCTGTGCCATTTGTCGATTCCATAGGAGGCAATGGCCAACGCATCGATCGGATCGTTCTTCACGCCCCTGAAGTTGATGTTAGAACGATACTTCTTCATTGCCAGAGGATTGATCTCTGCTACGAAGATCCCTTCTTCTATAAGAGAGTACAGGACAGGTTTGCTGTAGGCTCCGGTGGCTTCCATGATCACCCGGACATCATCTTTGCCGCCGAAGCTTTTGACCTGTCTGATCAGTTCATTAAGATCTGTTTCTGTGTGTGAGATCTCTCTGGCTGTCTGTAACACCTCCCCATATTCATTCAGGATACAGAAAGTGCTTTTCAGTTTGGATACATCGATCCCTATACTGATCATAATAAAAACGGTCTCCTTTCCTTTTGCAGTAATCGGCGGCCGCCCACACTTATCCTTAATCATTTTAGTAAGATACCGGAGTGTTGTTTCAGACTCAACTCGCGTAAACGAATGTGAATGATAAGGGAGAGGCTGACAGTTTAGGCCGTATTACTGACTCCCTTATCATAAAACAAGTGCAGCAGGTCAGTCATCTGGCTGATAACTATACCGACTACACTTTATAGCGTACTAAAGGACTTCCTTTCAGGGGCAAAGGCCTGAAGGATCAATCTGTGATAAAATGCAGTTAGTAAGAGGAGGTGGCTTATGATAACGATGCAGGCACTTCTGGAAAAAGATAAGGAACGTTTTCTGAGCAGGGCAGCCGCTGCCCAGTCTTCCGCCCAGGCGGTAAGCGTCATGGAGGAAGAAGTGAGCCGGCTTCTGACCTTATATAACGAAGAAGAGGAGAGCGATCAGCTCAAACAGAGCGCCATGGCGATGTGCGAGACCCTTTTGTCTTCTGCCGGTTTTTTGGACTGCGACGGCGAATCGGTGATCTGGTCCAAGGCGAAGTATCGCGAGGGAATCAATAAGCCGAAGCGCTCGATCTGGTTTGTGATCTTTCTTCTGGCAGCCATCGGTTTATTGGCCGGTGGTATTGGCGTATTGGTCTATCTGGGCAATCTATTGCCGCTCAGTGATCCGATGATCCTGGGTTATGGACTGATCGGCGCTTCCATCCTGTGTTTCTTCCTTGCCGGTCTATTATCGGCAAAGAAGAAGGAAGAAAACAAGGAAGAGCTCTACGCGGAAACCATACCGAGTGCCGATAAGACTTACCACGTTTTATTGAATGCTGTTTTGCGGATGGACAAGGTCCTGGAACAGGTCCGCAATAAGGAACTCTTGCAGCAAAGAGATGCCTTGCTGGATGAAAAGGACGGTCTGAAGAAGGAAGACATTCAGCTTTACTCCTCGCTTTTAGAGTCGGCATACAGCCAGGGCGATGATGAATACGCTAAAGAGATCGTCAACGATCTGAAATTCTATCTGCATAAGCGGAAGATCGAAGTGGTCGATTATAATGGCGAGAATAAGGAATACTTTGAACGCATGCCGGGTGAGGCAATGGCCACCATACGGCCGGCCCTCTTGTTCAATAAGGAAGTATTGCGCAAGGGTCTTGCGACGGGAGTGTAACGATGGAACGTTTCTATGGATTTGACCTCGGCGATGCCGAGAGTGCGATCAGCAGACTCGAGAAAAAAGAGAATAAAGAACCGGAGATCCTGACGATCAATGAGGCCAGGAGTTTTATCACGGCCTATGCCTTATTGAAGGACGGCAGGATCCTGATCGGTGAGGGCGCCTGCTATGATCCGGATGCGATCAAGCGCAAGGAACGCTTCAAGAGCCGTTTCCTGGTGGACCCGAATACGGCCAAAGATGTTTCCAGTTTTGCCTCGGGTGTTTTAGGTGAACTGTATATGAGTGGTCAGATGATCCATGGCGAGGACTGCTGCTTCTATATCGGCTGTCCGGCCGGCTGGGACAAGATGGCCAGGGAGGAATACCGCAGCATCTTTGAAAAGGTCTCCTATCCGCCAACCAAGATCATCTCGGAATCCAGAGCGGCTTTAGTCTGCGCCTGCCAGTCCAAGCACCTGCAGGTCGGCTACGACATTCTCAATAAACCGGTACTGGTCGTTGACATCGGTTCTTCGACGACCGACTTTGCCTACATCATGGGCGGCAAGGAAGTGGAACTGAAGACCGGCGGCGAAGTCTTTTTGGGCGGCGGCATCATGGATGAGATCCTTCTGGAAGAATCGATCAAGTCTTCATTAAACGAAAAGAAGATCCGCAAGATCTTTGAAGAGAGCGACGCCTGGCACAGCTATTGCGACTTTGCGGCCAGACGATTAAAGGAAAAATACTTCTCCGATGAAGATTACTGGAAAGACAACGAGTGCACGCAATCTGTCTACATCCGTCAGGGGCTGATCCCGCTCAAACTGACTCTGCGTATTGATAAGAACATTGCCGAAAAGCTTCTTGAACAGAAGGTGGAACGTCTGGACAACAAGTCGTTCAGGGAAGTTTTCATGGACAGTCTGGAACAGGCCAAGGAAGGCATCCGCGAAAAACAGCCGGAACTGATCTTTCTGACCGGTGGTGTCTCCAAGATGGCAGTCATCAAGGAATGGTGCCGCAAGGCCTTCCCGGACGCCATCGTCATCACTTCCAATGAACCGGAGTTTTCCGTTGCCAAGGGTTTGTCGATGTGCGGCAAGATCGATGATGAATTAAAGGAATTCAGAGAAGAGGTCAGCCGTCTGGTGGAATCCACTCTGGTGGAACAGACAGTCGCCAGCCGCATCAATGAACTCTACGAGGATGCGGTCGAGACGATGGTCAAGCCGATCCTGGAAAATGTTGCCTTGCCGATCTGCGAAGACTGGCGCAACGGTTCGATCGAGAAGCTTTCGGACATCGATCCGATCATGGAAGAAAAGATCGACAAGTATCTGCACAGCGACGAAGCCAGAAGCCTGCTGATGAAGCCGGTTGCCAAGTGGCTGAAGAATGTATCCTACGAACTGGAAGAATACACGATGCCGATCTGCGTCAGGCACAACATTCCGTATTCTTCTCTGTCTTTGAACTCTTTCCTTTCGATGAGCGATATTCAGATCGATGTCGAGGCAAAGAACCTCTTTGCGGTCAATGAGATCACCTGGCTCATCGATGCGACGATCTCGATCGTTGTCGGACTTCTTTGCGGCGGCGGCGGTGTGGCTTTGATCGCCAACGGCTTGCCGGGCATCATTGCCGGTGCAGTTGTTTCCTTACTGATCCTGGCTCTGGGCAAGGACAAGATGCAGGAGATGCTGCTGAACTCCAATATCCCCAATCCTGTCCGCAAGGTCATTCCGAAATCCTACCTTAAGGCCAGGATGGATGTGATCGCCGATCAGGTCAAGGAATCCCTCTATGAGAAACTGGAACAGGAGCGAAACGAAGACATCTCCGATCGTCTGGTACAGGAGATCTCAGGTCAGATCGAAAGCTGTCTGTCCAAGATGGCTGAGGTCGTTGAGATCCCGTTAGGATAAGCATAAAAAAACATCATTCTGTGCTTGAAGAATGATGTTTTTCTTTTTGTCCGGATTATTTGGCGGCGATGACTTCCACTTCGACCAAGGCACCCTTTGGAATGTCTTTGACGGCAACACAGGATCTTGCCGGTTTGGAAGTGAAGTATTCGCCATAGACTTCATTGAATTTGCCGAAGTTGGCGATATCGGAAAGGAAGCAGGTCGTCTTGACGACGTCGTCGGCACAATAGCCGGCAGCGTTAAGCAAAGCGTCGATGTTTTTCATGATCTGCTTGCTTTGGACGGTGACGTCGCTTTCGACCAGGTCACCGGTCTTTGGATCGACCGGAAGCATGCCGGAACAGAACAACATATTGCCGGTCTTGATCGCCTGGGAATATGGGCCGACGGCAGCCGGTGCATTTTCGGTAAAGATCTTTTCGTTCATAGTGCAGTTTCTCCTTGATTGACTATTTATAGTTTATCACGAGTGAGAATTGTATCTGTTCATGGAGAGTGCGGACTGGGATATAATGAGAGCAGGGAGAACTACCTATGAAACCATTTATCCGCATATTGATCGTGCTGGGCTGTGTCCTGCAGGGTCTTTTCATCAAAACCGAGCATGAAGAGAAGTATCTGACAGCCGATATCCTGAAAGGTGCAGCTGCCCTGATGTTTGTGCTGATCGGCCTGAGTGCCGAAGGAAGCGGTCCGGGTGATCATCTGTTTGTGGCCGGTCTGATCTTCGGCATGATCGGCGACATCCTTTTGAATCTGCGTTATGTCTTTCCCAAACAGGGCCAGAAGATCTTTCTGGGCGGCATCGTTGCCTTTCTGATCGGTCACCTCCTTTATCTGGCCGGTCTGATCCCGCAGGCAAGTTCACCTTGGCTGTGGCCCTGTGCTTTGATCGGTGCGATTTTGGCAGCGGGCTTGCTGGCCTACATCTTTAAGACGATGGAGGTCAAGAAATCGTTCAAGATCTTCGGTGTCTTTTATCTGGGTGCCGTCTTCATCATGACGGCCATCGCCATCGGCATTGCCATCTTCTCACCTTCAAAGCGGGCGATCGTCTACTGCGTCGGCGCTTTTCTGTTTACGGTGTCGGATGTCATTCTGATCTTCAATACCTTCTCGGGAGTCACGAAGTTCTCGATGCGCATCGCCAATCTGAGTCTGTACTACGCCGGTCAGATCCTGATCGCCTGTTCACTGTTTCTTTAGAGCAAAGAAGGATGCGAAAGCATCTTTTCTTATGGAGGGCTGTCTTGGGGAGAAGAGTTTGGCTATGTTAAAATGAAGTTAGAAAATTCCCTTAGGAAAGGATAATCAATCATGGTCGACAAAACTACTTTTACGGTCAACGAGACCAATCTTACAATGCGTATCCAGCAGGCCGAGATGTACCTTAAAGAGTTTGAAAATGAAGTGCAGCGGGCCAATGGAGCTAGCGGCAACTTCCGTTCCAAGGAAGATGCCTTATCACGGATCATGATCTTAAATGAATTCAAGCCGGACGACGAAAGGATCAAGGCTCTTTTTGAGCGGGCCAGAAAGTGTGTCATGGGTTCGGCCGGCAACTTCAAGGACATCAGCGAGGATATGGTGCAGTACTTGAAGAATGAAGAAGAGATCAAGCGGCTCTACAGCGAAAAGAGCGAAAACGGCTGGAAGAAACTGATGGAGGAACATCAGGATAAGATGCTGGAAAAGGTCTTCCCGGCACCGGATGTTCTGGAGATGCCGCAGGAGGAATACATCGGCAAGTATGTCGTGCTTGATGAAGTGCGCTATCCGATGAATCAGTTCATGGGTGTCACCGGTGAATTCATCCGAGTCGGCAAGCGTTCTTCCGGCATGTATTTTGTCAAGATCGATTCCAGAAAGTGGCTGGGTCCCTATGAGGCCGTCAAGCGCTACCGCCGTCAGGTGGATTCCACGATGATGGAGGTCGATACCTGGACGCTTTTGGGTGAGATCACCGATGTCACGATGGAAGTCCCGGAAGCCGGCGAGCAGAAAGTCGGCGGTCCTGTCTATGCGCCGGTCGTTTCACCGATCGCTCTGTATGTACCGGGACACGTTCTGGGCATTTATGATGCGAATAAAGAAAACAGCGGTTACTTTGTCGGTGAAGAGGAAGTCAAGAAGATCAAGGAAAGCTGGTATACCGTCAAGTCGATTCCGGCCGATGTGACACCGGAACGCCTGGTCGAGATCTTCTGTGCGGCAATCAAAGAGAAGAACTATGATCTGTATTGTGACTGCATCCAGCCGGAGAGAAGAGAGAACGAGATCCAGCAGGATCTGCTGCTCTACTTCTGGGATCTGCATCAGGAGAGGTTCCATGGTGAATACGTCCATGCGGAAGTCAAAGCGGAGGAAACCAAGATCAGTGTTGTCAAAGGCTACGATAATTCCAGCACCAATCTCGATTCCTACTTCCTGTCCCCGGAGGATCAAAAGAAGATCGCTTCCCACTATGGCGAGAAGGTCGAATATGCCTCTGTGCAGACGGTGGCTTTTGATGCCAACGGCAAGCAACTGGGTTCACCTGTGAGACGGAATCTGATCCGTACGGGTGATGGCAGATGGTACATCAGAGATTACGAGATGCGTTTCTGATCGCACGAGGAGAACATAATGAGCAATACTTTGAATTTTACGGATGAAGATGCCGCCAGGATCATTGAAGAAGAAAACAAGATGCTTAAGGCAGGTGAATTCTGGGAGAACCTGACAGAAAAGGGGATCGAGAAAGAACTCTATGCCTTGAATACCCAGTGCAACATCGCAGCCATCGGCTTAAAGAAACTGGTAAAGGAAGGAAATTACGAAGAGGTCGAAAATGCCATCTACAATCTTTTCACGCGGCATCTTTCGCCGGAAGGCTGGCTTCGTTCCTTCCACAAAACCAACAGCGGTGTCTTCCCGGCAGCCGCCAGTGATTTCACCCGCCCGAACTGGTATGTTTCGCTTTCACCGGAACAGAAGAAAGCCTACGATGCCGGTTTACAGTACCATCACGATTCGATGTGGCTTCTGAATGCCTGTGAAGATCTTCGCCAGGTGCTTCTGGAGTTTGATCTGGAAGGTGCCTACAAGATCCTGCTTCTGGAAAAGAACATGAAGGAAGCCAATATGAACAAGGATTACTACAAGAAGATCGACAGCGAGGTCAAGGATGTCTCACAGCTCATCAATATGGACTGGGACAAGATGGAGGCTTTGGCTGTAAGATCGGAAGAATTCTACAAGAAAAATGCCGGCGGCATGGAGAAGAGTGCTCTGGCAAAAGGCTATCGCCAGGAACGCTACAAGGACTATCACAACATCTTTTCTTCCTATGAAGTCTTCGGCAGCATGAGTGAACAGGGGAACGGACGCTACAGCGTTCGCCCGGGCGAGTATGCCAAGCTGAGTGTCATCGACCAGTACACCAAGAAGGTCGTCGATCTCAAGGAGGCCGCTGAGGCAGCGAAAAAGACGATCGAAAAGTGCGAACGTATTGAAACGACATCGCTTGCCAGCGCTTTGAAAAATCCAAAAACACAGGCCTGCCGTTCTCTGGCCGCTGCCTTTGATGAAGTGCTCAAGGAACTGAAGGAATTTGCCTATAAAGCTTCCACTGTCCAGTATCTCTTTGAAAAGGCAGACGATGAAGAACCGTACTGCTTCATGAAGGTGTTGGATGGCTTGAACCGTTTCCGCAGCAACTATTCCTTCTCTGCCGATGCCTACGGCTATGATCCGGTCAAATACGGCACGAAGTTTGCGGAGATGTATCAGGCGATGGCCAAGGTGATCGGCGAACACTGCAAAGACTTCGTCGAAAAGCACGGTCACAGCAACCTCTAAACTTCTCTCTTTTATCTGAATCTCTGACACCCGTCTTCGGACGGGTTTTTATATGGTCAAAAAAACGGACAGGGATTTTTTTCTTTGGCCTTACCATAAGGGCGGAGGTCAGAGTATGAAAAAACAACGATTTTCAAGAAGTGAGCTGATCCACGCCTACACCTATTCCAACAATACGAGAGACGATCTGATCCGCTGTACAGTCTGCGGCTGTTACCAGTGTCTGAGCATCTTTCTGGCCAATGAGGTGCAGTTTCAGAAAGACGGGAATCAATCGGATGAGGAAGGACGATGTCCGATCTGCGGTTCCCGCAAGATCCTGGGAGAAAGTTCCGCCTATCCGCTGAACTATGATTTCCTTTCGGCCATGCACAAGCTGACGTTTTAGGAGTTTGCCATGTCATTCAAGGAATACATCAAGGAAATGAAGCGTCTGGGCTGGACGGAAGAGGAATTGAAAGACGATTACCGGCTTCACGAAAACAGTGAACGTGACGGTTTTGAACTGCCGTGGTTTCCATTTGAAAAGGACAGGGAAGAAGAAAACACAGAGGACTGATGGGATTGAAAAGAGGGAAGATCCTTTGGATAATGAAAGAAGAAAGGCGGGATCCCATATGAAACAAAGACTGATCAGTTTGCCGTATTCAAAAATTAAAGAATTAAGCAGCAAGGAGCTTCTGGAAGCCATCGCCTTAAGCGAAGGCAGGACCTTTGCGGCCGAATGTGTCTGTACGACACCGCCTCTTTTGGGTGATGTCAGCAATCCCGAAACGGTTGCGTCCTTATCGGCGGATCTGGTGATCCTGAACATGTTCGATGTCAACAAGCCTTTTGTGGCCGGTCTGCCGGAGCACGAAGAAAAAGAGACGATCCGTCTATTGAAGAAACTGATCGGCCGGCCGGTGGGCATCAACCTGGAACCGACGGAGATCAAGGAAGGTTCCGAGGCTTTGTGGTCGATGTCGGATGGACGAAGGGCCACGGCGGAAAATGCCCGCAAGGCAAAGGAAATGGGCATCGATTTCATCAATCTGACCGGCAATCCGGGTAACCAGGTGAAAAACGAGGCCATCGTCAAAGCGATCAAAGAAATACGCGAGGACTTAGGCGATGAAATCATTCTGATCGCCGGCAAGATGCATGCCTCCGGTTCTTTAAAAGAGGCGGGTGAAAATCTCATCGACAAGAAAACAGTAAAAGAATTCATTGAGGCCGGTGCCGACATCATTCTTCTGCCGGCGGTGGGAACCATTCCGGGCTTTACTTTGGACAAGGCACATGAACTGATCTCTTATGTCCATTCTTTCGACAAGCTGGCCATGACGGCCATCGGCACATCACAAGAGGGTGCGGATGTAGAAACCATACGTCAGATCGCTTTGAACTGCAAGATGGCCGGTGCCGACATCCATCACATCGGTGATTCCGGTTATGTGGGCATGGCCTTGCCGGAAAATATCCTGGCCTATTCGATCGCCATCAGAGGCGTTCGTCACACCTACCGAAAGATCGGCCAGTCGATCAACCACTAGACATAAAAAAACGGTATCACTGATACCGTTTTCGATTACCTGTTGTTTTCGCAGATCTGCAGGAAGAAACGGAAGATCTTGGATCCATCGATCGTATCCTCCCGCTTGTGTTCAAAGCACATGCGTTCGGGGTGGAACTGGACGGCATAGATCTTCTTTTCTTTACTGCAGACCGCTTCAATGATGCCATCGTCTGCCCGGGCAAGAACTTCCAGCCCTTCGGCCAGTCTTCCGATCGCCTGATGGTGGGAAGAGTTGATGGACAGGTTTTCGCCATAGAGGTCATATAAGAAGGAACCTTCTTTGGCTGTAGCCTTATGGATGGCGTCTCTGTTTTGGCCGAAGTAGTTGTGGTCAATGCCGGTGTGGATGTCCTGCTGCAGGCTGCCGCCTAAGGCGACGTTGATCAGCTGGAATCCGCGGCAGATGCCTAAGATCGGCTTATCGGCTTCATAAAATTTACGGAAGAAAGAAAGCTGCAGTTCGTCCAGGGGCTTGTTGATATCGCGGGAACCCTTGTTTTCTTCATGGTAGTAGGACGGATCCATATCGGCACCGCCCGGCAATAATAAACCGTCATATTCATCGATCTCACAGAGTCTGTTTGTGACATCGGCTTCGCCGCCGCATCCTTTTACGGCGTTGACGTAATTGACAGGTGACATTTCAAGAACCGGAATCAGTAGTTTCATTTTATATTCTCCTGATAAACAGTATATAAGAAAAACAAAGAAGGTGTATCAAAGAAATATTGTACAAAGGTAGAAAAGAAGAAAGCAGATCAAGTCGCTTATAATAAAAGTGATGAAAAAAGAACTGAAACGTATCATTGTCTTATTGCTTTGTATTGTCACGTTTTCTCTTTCTGCCTGTCAGACAAAGAAGGAAGAAGAGGGAAAGGAAGAAGTCTTCCGCTATGAAGAATATGCGAAGATGAGCGAGGAGGAGATCCTGGCTTCTCTGACGCTGGAAGAAAAGGCTGCGCAGATGGTGCAGCCGGCCTGTTACAAAGTCAATCCGCAAAGGATGCGGCTAAAAGACTACGGGTCCATCCTTTCCAACAATCCGATGTCCGATGCCAGGACCTGGCAGGATTACATCATTGAATTTCAGGAAGCGGCGATCCTATCGGAAAGCGGCATTCCTTTCATCTTTGGCCAGGATGATGTCCATGGCGTCAATTATTGCGTGAATGCCGTCTACTTCCCGCACAACATCGGCTTAGGGGCGGCCAACGATCCGGATCTGATGTATCGCATCGGAGAGATCACCGCCGATGAGGCAAAGATCTGCCACATGTTGTGGAACTTTGCGCCTTGTATCGCCCAATCCGTCGATCCCCGCTGGGGCAGGACCTACGAGAGTTACGGCAGTGATCTGGAAATGATCAAAGAGCTTTCTGTTGCCTACACCAGAGGCCTTCAGGACAACGGTCTTCTGGCTTGCGCCAAGCACTATATTGCCGATGGCAATGTCTTGTATGGCACAGGGGAAGATTCCG
>ONXX01000030.1 GCA_900321955.1 uncultured Bacillota bacterium
GATCCATTCAATGTCCTTGTAGATATAAACATTACAACCACCGGCTGCGGAAATACCCGTTGAGGTTTCGCCGCCGCCATCGAGATTGATCATCCGATCGGCGTGGACATCTTCACTCTTGATTTCCATCGAGCCCAATAAGCCGATTTCTTCCATCGTGGTGAAGAAGCACTGCAATGCAGGATGCGGTATGTCATCATCATCCAGTATTGCCAGCATGTAGGCCACACCATGGCCATCATCACCGCCAAGTGTTGTTCCCCTGGCATGCAGCCAGCCTTCCTCATCGACATAGAGGTCCAAAGGATCCTTTTCAAAATCGTGATTGCTGTCAGCGACCTTTGCCGGAACCATATCGATATGGGCCTGCAGAATCAACGGAGCCGCATTTTCATAACCTTTGGAAGCCGGTTTTTCAACGATAACATTCCAGACTTCGTCCTGTTTATATTGTAAACCGCGTTCCTTGGCAAAGTTCACGATGAAGTCAGAGATCTGCTTCTCATGTCTGGAAGGATGCGGGATCTTGGCGATCTCGTTGAACCAGTAGTTCTGCGGTCTGCTCAGATCAAATTGTGTCATATCTGTCCCCTCTCTTTTATTTTAATTCAGATGTGCGTCCATCCAATCAGTAATCTCTTGCAATCTTCTGATACGATGTGTCGGTTTGCCGCTTCTGGAAAGTTCATGGTTCTCTCCCTTGAACAGACACATCCTGGTCTCTACCCCGTTGCAGGTCAAAGCGGTATATAACTGCAAGGCCTCCGGTACCGGACAGCGGTAGTCCTCGGTAGAATGAATGAACAGCGTCGGTGTCTTGGCGTTGTTGACAAACTTTAGCGGCGACATGCCCCACAGCTCGCCGGCGCAGTTTCTTACATCGCCAAACTCCTGTTCGATCGGGAAATCGATGCCGTAATCGGAAACGCCCACTTCGGAGATCCAGTTGGAGATGGAACGCTGGGTCGCTGCCGCTTTGAAGCGGTCGGTCTGGCCGATGATCCAGTTGGTCATATAGCCGCCATACGAGCCGCCGGTAACACCTAATCTCTGCGGATCAATGCTTGGATAGGTCTCCAGCACCAGATCGACAAAGGCCATGATGTCCTGATAGTCGATACCGCCAAACTGGTGACGCAGATCGGCAAACTGATTGCCCTTACCATCCGAACCACGCGGATTACAATACATCACAAAGTAGCCCTTGGATGCCCAGTATTGCATCTCGTGATAATAGACGATGCCATAGGCCGTCTTTGGACCGCCATGAATATCCAGTATTGCCGGATACTTCTTGTTTGCATCAAAATCGATTGGCTTCAAGACCCAGCCGTCAATATCGACTGCCTTTTTGACAGTCAGCTTTTCCGGCTTTGCCACATAGTAATCTTTCATGACTTCTTCGTTGAAGGAAGTCAGTTTCTTGATCTCGTTGTTTTCGACTTTATAGAATTCCTGTAAGGCCTGATCCTTCATCGCAATACAATAGATCGTATCGCCAAGGACGATGAAATCATCGACCGAAACATTTGCTACATCAAAGATAGGAGCTAAGCGATCTTCCAATGCCTTGACGATCGTCGCATGGTCTTCCCTTACGGTAATAAAGTAGCTTGTATCATTATCTTTAAAATAGTTCTTGCCTCTGCCATAGCGGGAATCGGAACCGACGGAGTTGTATAAGGAAACATCCGTATCGATCTTCAGTTCCATTTCACCGTTCTTTAACTCATAGAACTTGCCGGCTTCCATCTCACCGAAATCCTTGCCGAAGGTGCCGTTGACATAGATCTTTCCCTTTTCATCGAAGACCTTGTTGATGGACATCTTGTCAGTGTAGATCGGCGTGATCAGGCCTGTATTAAGATCGTATTCATAGATCTTGTCCCATTTGGTTTTATAGGTTGTAAAGTCATTGGCTGAGAAGACAATCTTGTCGCCCATGATCTCCACGCTGGCGACATCGTAGGATGCCGGCGTGATCTTCTTGACGCTGTGATCTTTCTTGGAAACTAAAAATAAAGAGGTACGGTTGCCGTTGACGACCCCTGCCCCATTAAACACGAAAGGATACTCATCAAACACGATATAGTCTTCATTGTCTTTGACTTTCTTATCGTAAGCTGCTTTCTCATCTTCGCTTAAGGCGTAATAATCCGGGCAGGCACGGTTGGTCATCGCGCTGGCCAGATAATAGTCATCATTGAGATCCTTGAATAAGGAAACACCGATCGGCAGCGTAAAAGCTTCCTTGTTGCCGTCCTCTTCAACCTTATAGAAAGTTGA
Source organism: uncultured Bacillota bacterium (assembly GCA_900321955.1). The sequence continues at coordinate 2,287 of ONXX01000030.1, forward strand.
AAAGACACCCTTTTTCTCCGGATCATTCTTGATGAAGTAGACGCCGTCCTTCAAAGTAAAATAAGCCATCGATTTTTCATAATCGGTGACATCTTTGAAAGAGCCGGATGCGATATTATAGGCCACCAGTTTCTGCTTGTAGCCGTTATCTTCCATATCGATCTTGCTGAGGACAAAGTAGAGATCTTTCTTATCGGCTGCGATCCCTAAAGATGATAAAAAGTGAAATCTTGTGAATTGATCGAGTTCGATCGCTTTCATAAAAGCTCCTTTCGTTATTCATTCAACTTCTGTTTAATCAGCCTTAAAAACAGAGCTTGAATCAATAACGAAGTAAGAGAGAACTCTTAGAGCTCTCTCTTACAATTTTCTTGGTTTGAATGTAGATTATTCAGGTAATCTTACATACCAGAAGATGTGGTTGGCCTGCGGGTTGTTGATGACGCCGGTCGTACCAGGTCTCTGTAATGAAACGGAACCATAACCGAAGAGAGGAACGTTGAAGCAAGCAGTTTCAATTGCATATGCTTCAGCTTCATGTAACTTAGCGAAACGTTCTGCACCTTCGAGCTTCATAGAATCGAAGAGCATCTGGTCGTAAGTTTCATCACCGAAGTGCGTACCGTATTCTTCAGAGTCATTATAGATAGCCATGAGTTCAAGATAGTTCCACGGATCCATGTAGTCGGCTGAGAATGCGTTTCTGGCCAGATCATAGCGTCCATAACTACGATCATCGAAGAATGTACGAAGTTCAGCAGTCTTTAATGTGACATCAATGTAGATATCCTTTAACTGTTCAGCGATAACAGCAGAAACAGTGTCATGCATAGCGTTCTGGTTGTAGTAGTATTCCAGAGCCAGTCTGTTGGTCTCGGAGTAACCAGCTTCTTCCATGAGTTTCCTAGCAGCTTCCTTATCAGTGTAAACCAGCTTGTGGTCGTTATCAGCGTTGGTACGGAAGTCACCTTCGAAGTCAGGAATACCGACAGGTAAGAAACCGTACAGTTCATAGTAAACTTCACCGGCATCGAGAGCAGTAACGAATGCGCTTCTGTCGATACCTAACTGGATAGCTCTACGAACTCTGACATCCTGTAATGCAGGGTTGGAATCGTACATGTTGATGTTCATGTAGTAGTTGATGTTACCGTGAATGTCGATGGCATCCTTTAATTCAGGGTCATTGACAACACTTGAGTCAGCACCGGTGTCATAGTCGATTTCGCCAGTTTTGAAAGCCATCATAGAAGCTTCCATAGAAGGCATGATCTTGGCAACCAGTCTGTCATAGTAAACCTGGTCAGCATGAGCGAAGTTCGGGTTCTTTTCTAAGATGTACTCGTTAGCAGAGTCGATCTTGGTCGGATAGAAAGCACCGGTTGTCGGGTAACCAACAGTGTTGGACCATTCAGAATCCTTTTCAGGAGCGATTTCAGGGCGCAGAGCTGCGAAGACCTGAGTTGGCAGTAAGGAAATGAAGAATGGGCACGGTGCATTCAAAGTGATCTCTAATGTGAAGTCATCAATAGCCTTGACACCGACATCATCCATATCAGCAACAGCCTGTTCGAGGTGGCTTTCTGCATTGAGGATGTAGTTGGTGATCATTGTTAAGTAACCAACTTCAGCATGACCGTAACCGATACAACGCTTGATACCGTAAACGTACTGGTCAGCAGTAATGGCAACGCCATCAGACCATTTCGCATTCGGATCGAGGTGGAAAGTATAAACTAAGCCATCATCGGATACTTCGTAAGAGACACAGTCGCCGTATTCTGTAGAACCATCTTCTACCAAGTAGAATAACGGATACCAGATCTCGTTGTGGATTTCAGCAGTAACGGAGTCGCCGCACTTTGCCGGGTCCATATAAGTCGGTTCGCCGCCGACAGCGTAAGTGAAGGTCTTGACTTCGTCAGCCGGAGCAGTTCCGCCGCCTTCGCCGCCATTGCCGCCGCCGTTGTTGGAGCCACAAGCCGCAAGGCCGATGACCATCAGAACTGAAAGCAACAATACAAATAGTTTTTTCATTTCTTTTCTTCCTTTCTTTCTATTATTTTTCATACAGATGGCATGCCACTGTACGAGTGCCGACCTGAATAGGTACAGGTCTTTCTCTATTGCAACGTTCTGTCGCCTTTGGACAACGGGTACAGAACGGGCACCCCTTCGGAGGGTTGATCGGGCTTGGTACTTCACCGCCAAGGACGATCCTCTGTTTCTTCTTCGCAACATCCGGATCCGGGATCGGGATGGCGGAAAGAAGTGCTGTCGTATATGGGTGGAGCGGACGATGGTAGACATCGTTTGCCGGACCCAGTTCGACCATCTGGCCAAGATACATGACGCCGATTCGATCGGAGATGTGCTTGACCATTGACAAGTCATGGGCAACAAACAGATACGAGAGACCCATTTCCTTCTGAATATCCTTCAGAAGGTTGACGACCTGTGCCTGAATGGAAACATCCAGAGCAGAGATCGGTTCGTCACAGACAATGAATTTCGGATTGACGGCCAGCGCTCTGGCGACACCGACTCTCTGTCTTTGACCACCGGAGAATTCAGCCGGGTAACGGCGGATGTGGTCCGGTTTGAGTCCGACGATCTTTAACAGTTCGACGACTCTTTCTTCTCTTTCTTTATCCGTATCGTAAATATTGTGGATGATCATCGGTTCTTTGATGATTTCACCGACAGTCAGACGCGGATTCAAGGATGCGTACGGATCCTGGAAGATCATCTGCATATCCTTACGGAAGGAGGTCAGCTCCTTGCCTTTTAGTTTGGCAATGTCCTTGCCTTGGAAGACGATGCTTCCGCTTTCCGGTTCATACAGCTTGACGATCGTACGGCCTAAAGTTGTCTTGCCGCAGCCTGACTCACCGACCAAGCCGAACGTCTCGTTTTCCATGACATCAAAGCTGACATCATCGACCGCCTTAACAATCTGTTTCGGCGAGAAGATTCCTTTGGTGACATCGAAGTATGTTTTCAGATTCTTAACGGAAAGAATTGGTTTTTCGCTCATTTTTTCACCGCCCTTTCGTCAAGCAGCCAGCAGGCGCACTGATGGCCTTCCTTGATGTCTGTAACAGGTGGCTGGAAATCCTTACAGACCTTCATCGCTTTTTCACAGCGGTCCACGAACGGACAGCCTTTCGGAGGATTGAGCAGATCCGGTGGTGAACCAGGGATCGGCGTCAGATCTTTCTCATCGTCATTCTCCGGATTGGAGATACACTTCAATAAGCCTTCGGTATACGGATGTTTCGGATCATAGAAGATATCCCTGTCCGTACCGATTTCGACGATCTTGCCGCCATACATGATGGCAATGCGGTCACACAGCTTGGCAACGACGCCTAAGTCGTGGGTGATCATGATGATCGCGGAATCAGACTTGTTTTTTAAATCTTCGATCAGCTCGAGAACCTGTGCCTGAATGGTAACATCCAGAGCAGTGGTCGGTTCATCGGCAATGATCAGTTTCGGGTTGTTGGCCAGAGCGATAGCGATGATGATTCTTTGACGCATACCGCCGGAGAACTCGAACGGGTATTGCGTGATACGTTTTTCCGGTGAAGGAATACCGACCAGATTCATCAGTTCGATCGCCCTTTTCTTGGCTTCTTCCCTGCTCATATTGGTGTGATTGAGCATCGGCTCAATCAGCTGTGTTTCAACTTTCAAAACCGGGTTTAAGAAGGTCATCGGATCCTGGAAGATCATCGCCATGGAATTGCCGCGGATCTTGCGCATGAAATCGTCATAATCTCTCTTGGTTTTGAAATTCTTCTGCGAAATATCGACTCCGTCAAACGTGACATCGCCGGATTCGACTTTGCCGTTTTCCGCCAGCAGACCGATGATCGAATACATCATCTGGCTCTTGCCGGAACCCGACTCACCGACGATACCCAAAGCCTCTTTCGGCTCCAGTTTGAAGGAAACACCACGGACAGCCTGGACATCGCCGGCATCCGTTTTAAATGTAGTTACTAAATTGTTGACTTCTAATAATGCCATATCGATCCTCCTATCTGGTCCTTGCCTGGAATGCTTCACCGATACCGTCACCGACGAAGTTCAGCGCCAGGATCGTCAAGCTGATCGCCGCAACCGGCCAGATAACCTGGATCGGCTGAGTGAAGATCAACTGACGGCAATCGTTTGCCAGCTTGCCCCAGCTCGGGATCGCCGGATTTAAACCGATACCGACAAAGCTCAATGAAGCTTCGGTAAAGATCGCACCCGGAACCATCATGGTCAAAGAGACGATGATTGGACCTAAGGCATTGATGATCAGGTGTCTTAAGAGGATACGGGTATTGCTGGCACCGATAACCTTGGCAGCCAGGGAGAATTCCATTTCCTTTAAGGACATGATCTGTGTACGGACCTGTCTGGCCATGCCGATCCATGAAGTCAAACAGATAGCCAGCATCATGGAACCGATGGAGTCACCGAAGACTAAGAGGATCAAGACGACATAGATCAAAGACGGAACCGCATAGATGATATCGACGATACGCATCATGATCATATCGACTCTGCCGCCGACATAACCGGAGATACCGCCATACAAGATACCGATAACCAGGTTGATCGCAGCGGTTGAGAAGCCGATCGCCAGGGAAACTCTGGCACCGTACATGACACGTACGAAGATGTCTCTTCCCAATTTATCTGTGCCGAATAAGTGCTGCAGACTTGGCATTGCATTACGGTTTGCCATATCCTGCGTATCAAACTTATACGGTGCAACCTGCGGAACGATGATTGCCAGAAGGATCATGACAATCAAGAAGATCAAGCCGGCTAAGGCGAGCTTGTTCTTGCGGAAACGATCCCAGGCATCTTTTGCGAATGTCTTGATCGCAACGGCAATAAACTCGGAATTCTTTTCCTCTTCCGGCAGTTTTTCGAACAGATCGTCTGTAAGTACTAAATTCTTTTCACTCATCTTTTCTGTCCTACTTTCCTAACTTAATACGCGGGTCAATGATCGCGGCAACAATATCCGAGATCAGGTTCATGATAATGACTAATACACCGAATAAGATCGTCAATCCCATAACCAGCGTATAGTCACGGTTGGTAATACTGTTGGTAAATTCTGCACCGATGCCCGGAACGGAGAACAATGTCTCGATAACCAGAGAACCGGTGATCATACCGGCAAATAACGGACCGGCATAAGTGACGACCGGAAGCAGCGCATTCTTTAATCCGTGAACGATGATCGTTCTCGTTTCCTTGTTGCCCTTGGAACGGGACAGCGTGATGTAATCTTCATGCATGACATCACGTATGGAAGATCTGGTCAAACGCGTAACCGATGAGATCGGGCCTAAGGATAAGGCCGCAACCGGTAAGATGTAGTACTGCGGGCCATTCAGACCGACGATCGGCAGCCATCCCAGTTTGACGGCAAATATGATCATGATCATGATGGCAAACAGGAAGTTCGGCAAGGATACACCCAGAGTCGATATCACGGTAATCAGCGAATTGACCCATCGGTGTTTTGCCAGAGCGGCAATGATACCGAAAGCCAAGCCGACTACCATTGAAACACAGAAGGCAATGGCCCCCAGTTTTGCCGTAACCGGGAAACGCAGTGCGATGATATCCGAGACCAGCTTTCCTTTCTTGGAGATCGATTCACCGAAATCCCCTCTGATCGCATTTCCTAAGAAGATGAAGTACTGCTCCGGAAGCGGTTTGTCCAGATGGAACTTCGCCTTCATTGCTTCGTATGTTTCAGCAGCTATAACCTTGTTATCCTGTGAAAACGGATCGCCCGGCATGGCTCTGACACCGAAGAAGGTAATCGTCGAAAGAATCAACAGTGTAAGGGCTCCAATCACCAATCTCTTAGCAATATATTTAAGCATCTGTTTCCCCCTTTACTTTTCACAAACTATACCACTAATTGTAAACCATACCATTTAAATATCAAAGAAATTTTTCACCATTTTGTCATATTTTTTCATTATCTGTAAACTTTTCTGAAAATCTTTTCATAGTACTTCTGCCGCCCTCATATTAATATAAGGATATACATTAAATAATCCTGTTTTCATCGATGTAAACCATTTTCAAATTAATGAAAAAAATATTGATTATAACTATTTATTATTCAAGTTTTATCACTTATAATCTTAAATATGGATTTAGACAGAAAAAGTATGGACATGGCGAATGGTCCACTATTAAAAAACATCTTGATATTCTCGATACCGCTGATCTTCTCAAACATCTTACAGATGTTCTTCAACTCTGCCGATACGATCATCGTCGGCAAGTTTGCCGGTGACAAAGCACTGGCGGCAGTCGGATCGACCGGTTCCATCGTCTTTCTGATCACATCACTGTTCAATGGCCTGGCGACCGGCACCAACGTCGTGGTCGCCCGCTACATCGGCACAGGAAACAAAGACAAGATCAAGGACTCCGTTCATACTTCGATCGCCCTTGCAACAGCAGGCGGCATCGTATTGACCTTTATCGGTCTCTTCTTCTCCAAGGTTTTCCTAAGAATGATGTCAACGCCGGAAGATTTCATCGATCTATCGGCAACCTACATGCGGATCTACTTCATGGGTGTCATCTTCTTACTCTTATACAACTTCGGATCGGCCATCCTTCGTTCCAAAGGCGACACGCAGCGGCCATTATACTTCTTATTGATCTCGGGTGTCTTGAATATCGTACTCAACTTCATTACGGTCTACTTCTTCCACCTGTCGGTCATCGGTGCCGCATCAGCCACCGTTGCCTCAGAAGCTTTATCCGCCTTCCTCGTCCTCAATGTCTTATTCCATGAAGAGGATGCGACAAGGCTTGATATGAAGCATCTCTACTTCGATAAGGAATCCATACTGAATATCATGCGTATCGGTATCCCGGCCGGCTTATCCGGCGCCGTATTCGCCTTATCCAACGTCGTCATTCAGTCCAGCATCAACTCCTTCAATTCGACGGACGTCGTTGCCGGCAATGCGGCAGGAAACAATGTCGAGAATTATGTCTATATCGGTTATATGGCCTTCACCCAGGCAACCATCACCTTCACCAGCCAGTGCATGGGTGCCGGAAGATTCGACCGCATCAAGCAGATCATGGTCACTACGATGGCGATGGTCGTCGTCGGTGCCATCATCATGGGCACAGCCGTCTATTTAGCCGGACCGTTTGTCTTAAAATTCTATACCGATAAACCGGAAGTTGTCGCCGTAGGCATGGTGCGTATCCGCCTGGTGGCTTCCCTCTTGGTTCTAAACGGAATACTCGATGTCTTTGTCAATTCCCTTAGAGGAATGGGCGTCTCCACCCTGCCGACGATCTTAATGGTCGTGGGCATCTGCGGTGTCAGACTTCTCTGGATCTACACGATGTTTCCGATCCACCACACTTTGGAAAGCATCTATCTTTGCTTCCCGATCTCCTGGGCAGTCACTTCGATCGTCGAATTCATTCTATGGATCATCGTCTATCGAAGAACGATGGCACAAGCATACTAAAAGCACTCATCGAGTGCTTTTTTTCTACCCTTTCGCTTTTCTGTTTCTTACGTCTATTAGGATCAGCAACAATCCATATATGACTAGAGCAATCAGTACAATGCCCGTAAAATAGTAACTCGCATTGTAGACCTCATTAAACTTTCCAAACAAGACAAGAATCATTGATACCAGCAATGAAAGCAGCGGCAGGAAGATCCACTTGAAGATCCACTTGCCATAGTAGCGTTTCCTGAATACAAAGTACAAAACAAAGGAAACAATACAAAGCAAGCCACAGATCACGATCCAATCGTTGTAGATCAGT
>ONXX01000004.1 GCA_900321955.1 uncultured Bacillota bacterium
TGGCGGATCCTATAATAAGGATCACCGTTTTTGTCGGACCAGGTCTCGATATCGATCGTATCGATCGCAAAGACGATGACCTTGCCGGAATCGATCCACGGCGCAAAGGTATCTGTCAGATGGAAGTTTTCAAAATCAAAGAAACGTCCGTCCTGGCAAGGGATGAACAGGACCGGTCTGCCCGCGTGGCCATAGACCTTCAGCGGCATCGTTCTGTTCAGATTATTGCTGTAAAATTCAAAATAATTGGTTTCCATATCTGTCCTCTTTTATCTACAGTTCATAGAACAGGGCATCCATAAAGAACGGCACCTGTTTTTCCCAGCTCGCTTCATTGTGCTCGCCGTCGGGAATGACCCTGCTTTCCAGCATGACCTTTTTCCGTATTAAGGCAGCACTCACATCGGCAAAATCATTTCTGGTATTGCGGTAACTGATCTCTTTTTCGCCATAATCCATATAGATCAAAGTTCCCTTGCGGAATTTTGTCTTATCGATCATCTCAAGGACCTGCTTTGGATCAAAGCCGATCGACGGCGATAAGGCAGCGCCTCTTGAGAAGACGGAGCCGTACTTGCACATGGCATACAGTGTCATCAGACCGCCCATGGAAGAGCCGGAAATGAAGGTATAGTCTCTTTGCGGCAAAGTCGGATAGTTGTCATCGATGTAAGGCTTGAGTTCCTTTACAAACCACTTCATCGTGATTCTGCCGCGTCCCTTGATCTTGCCCCAGTCGGGATCGGCAAAATCAAACGGCGAATACTCCGAGATGCGGCCGCCGCCTTTTTCCGTCTCTGCATGGTGATTGCATTCCACGCCGACGACCATCAGCGGTGTCTCGCTTTCTTCCAGATACTTCAGCAAGCCCCAGGACTTGCCGTAGCTGGCTTCTTCGTCATTAAACAGATTCTGTCCGTCAAACATGTACAGGACCGGGAATGCACCTTCAAAGTCCGGTACATAAACATAAACTTTTCTCTTTTCTTCTCCCGTCAGCTGCGGGATCGTCGTTTCAAAAACTTCCAACATATTCTGTCCTTTATAATCTTATGTTTATTTTATAATATTTGCGCCTCTGATTCATCAGTTTTTTGAAAATTTATGAAAATAACTTATGAAACATTTTCATATAAAAAGACCGTCAACAGACAGTCTTCTCCATTCAAACAAAAACTGCCGCAATCTGCGGCAGTTTCATGCAAAGTCTTATTCCTTATCCAGGGAACCTGCCTTGGCAACGGTCTTGGAATAACCGTAAAGCAGGATACCGCCCAATACGACGGCAAACAGGCAGTCACCCAAAGCAGCGACCAGACCCTGTGTGAAGACCAGGCTGGCGTCCTCTTTGTAGATGACGATATCGCCGATCGGCGCAATCAGAATCCAGGCAACCGCATTGGCGATCAGGTTGGCGATGACAAAGGTCGTGATCTCTTTTGTGGAGAAGACACCGTCTTTGACGTTGATCTTCTTGGCGAAGAGGCCGACGATCAGGCCGTAAACTGCTGTCGCAAATGCCCAGGTCCACCAGACACCGCCCCAGGACATGTCAGTGAGGACATGGCCGATGAAGCCGGAAAGGCAACCGACGACCGGACCGTACAATACGGCAAAGACAGCCTGAACAGCGTACTGGAAGGCGATGTTCGTGTTAGGGATACCACTAGGGATCGCTACGAAACGCGCGAGTACGAAGAACAGGGCTGCACCGATACCGGTCGCAACAACTTTCTGAACAGAATCATTTTTCATATATATTTTTCCCCCTTAATACCAAAATTGAATAAAAGCCCATCTTCGACGGGCTTTCTTTGACTCACATAAACCCATCGTTCAAGCTTTAGCACCTTTTCCTTCGAAAGGTTGCTGAGACTTCATCGAGCTTGTCTCTCAGTCTCTCTTTATGGACGTTTTTATCTTACCATCAGAAACACTTTGATTCAATAAGTCCTATATAGACTTTTGTATCAGAAAAGCCAGTGTTTCTCTAAGCAGTGCTTCATTATCCTCCCTGCGGCCGTCCCACAAGCCAAAGCCGTGGTCGGCATCTTTCAGATAGAGAAGCTTCTTGTATTGTGCGTTGCACAAGGATGCATCGAGCAGCTTTGCGTTGTCCGGATCGATGGTGATGTCTTTTTCACCCTGGATGATCAAAGCTTCGCCGCAATACTTCTTCAAAGGTTCCAGGACATCCAGTTCCAGCAAATCGTCGATGAACTCTTCTCCCATCGTGATATAGACTTCATCAAAGATGTCATAAAACTGGCAGGTCCCCTTTGCCTTGCATTCTTCCTTCAGTTTGTTCAGATCCTGTTTCAAGAACAGTTTGCCGTTCCCGTAAGGTTCAATGCCGGCAGCCCAGAAGACAGCCTTGGCAAATTCCGGATGTCTTTTCAGAAACAGGGAAACGATACGTCCGCCCATCGAATAGCCCAGCAGATACATTCTGCTTTCATCGATGTCATAGTTTGCCTTGGCGTAGCCCAGGCAATCCTCAAGATCGGCCAGGGCACTTGTGAGCGAATACTTTTCGAAAGGCTGCTTCGATTCGCCGTTTCCGGCAAAATCCATGGCAAGGCAGAGAATGCCGTTTTCGCTCAGTGTTTCACCGATCTTTACATAGCGGCCATCTTCTTTGCGGTCCGAACGGAAACTGTGCGCCAGCAAAGCCAGTCCGCATTTTCCCTTGGCTTCATAGATGTCCGCCGGGATATCGATGCCCCTTTTGGAAGGGACCCATATCGTCTTCATGATCAGGAAAGCTTCTTGTAAAGGAAGTTGCCCAGCATCTGCACCGCCTGAACGAATACGATCAAGACGATCGAACAGACGATCAGATACTCGCTCTTATACTGCTGATAGCCATACCGGATCGCCAGATCGCCGATACCGCCGCCGCCTACCGTTCCGGCCATGGCCGAATAGCCGACCAGCGAGATGATCAACAAGATCACGCCGTTGAGCATGCGCGGGATGGATTCCTTGATGTAGACCCTGAACAGGATCTGTAAGTCGGAAGCGCCGAAAGACCTGGCTGCCTCGATGACACCCGGATCGGTCTCCCTTAGGCTGGTCTCAAAGATCCTGGCGATGTATGGGATCGCCGATACCGTCAAAGGCACGACAGCGGCTCTGGTGCCGATTGCCTTGCCGATGATCAGACGGGTAAACGGAATGATGATGATCAACAGGATGATGAACGGGAACGAACGGAAAATGTTGACGATCAGCGACAATGTCTCATAGACGACCTTGTTTGGTCTTAAGCCATCCGGTGCCGTCAAAGTCAGTACCAGTGCCGGAATGAAACCGAGGATCACTGACAGCAGGGTCGACCAGAACACCATATACAGCGTCTGTACAAATGAACTCCAAACAACAGCACCCATCAGTTCAATACCTCCCATAAAACCTTCACCTCGTCAAGATATGCGGTGATCTTTTCCTTGTCTTCTTCCTTGATGTTGATGACCAGAGAACCGTAGACATGGGAACGGAAATCCTCCAGCTTTGCCCAGGAAATCGAGAAATCCGCATCCAGTTTCCTGGCCATATTGGAAATGACCGGTTCATCTGCCGATTCGTCAGTGAAGAACAATTGAATATTGACGCCCTCTTCCGGCAGCAGTTCGCTGTCTTCATGCAAGAAGGCCTTGATATCCTTGTTCGGCCGGATGAAGAGTTCTTCCGGCTTGCCGATCTGCACGACCCGGCCGTTCTTGATGAAGGCGACCTTTTCGCAGATCTGCTTGACGACTTCCATCTGGTGGGTGACCACGATGATCGTGATACCCATCTCCTTATTGATCTTCTGCAGAAGATCCAGGATGCCTCGGGTAATCGCCGGGTCAAGAGCCGAAGTCGCCTCGTCGCAAAGAAGGATCTTGGGATCCAGCACCAGGGCACGGGCGATAGCCACTCTCTGTTTCTGACCGCCGGAAAGCTCCTTTGGTCTGGCATGGATCTTGTCTTTCAGACCGACCAGCGAGATCAGCCCTTCGATCTTCTTTCTGGCCTCCGGGGTTTTGGTCTTCATGCCCCAGAATTTCATCGGCAGAGCCACGTTGTCATAGACATCCAGTCTCTCCAGCAGATTGAAGTTCTGGAAGATCATGCCCATGTTTTTCTGCAAGAGATGCAGCTTTTTCTTATCTTTCAAAGAGACCTCGACGCCATCTACTTCAATGCGGCCGGACTGGTAGTCTTCCAGGCCGTTGATGCAGCGAAGCAATGTCGATTTTCCGGCGCCCGACTGACCGATGATGCCGAAGATCTCGTGATCGGCGATCTCGATCGAGATGTCCTTGAGAACTTCCAGATCACCGAAGCTCTTTGAAACATTTTCCAATTTGATCATAAAACTATTCTCCTGTAACAAGCAGAAATGTTCAGAAGCTTCTGAACATTTCGCTGATCATTCCAAGTATTGTGCTGTATCTTATTGCGGATCGCAGAAGGAAGTGATGACTGCACCCTTGTAGGTGTCATCAATGTACTTCTTGACTGCATCGGAAGTGACCGCAGCAACTAAAGCCTGGATCTTTTCCGAGTTTTCATTGCCTTCGACTGTAACGATGAAGTTGGTACGGCGAATGGTCGTTTCCGCATCGAAGCTTTCAATCGTCAAAGCCGGATGGCTTGACGGTAAGCCGGCGCCTAAGGCGTAGTTGCCGTTGATGACTGCTGCATCGACATCAGCTAAAGCCAGCGGCAGCTGAGCTGCTTCCAATTCAACGATCTCGAAACCGCGCGGGTTGGCTTCCGTATTGCCGTTGATCGTCAAAGCGGAAAGTTCGCCGTCCAGTTCATTCAGGAAACCGCTGGCGATGAGGAATTCGATCGCTCTGGTACGGTTGTCTTCATCATTCGGAACGGAGATGGTAGCGCCATCAGGAATATCCGTAATGTGGGTATATTTATCGGAGTAGATGCCCATCGGTTCGATATGAACGCCTTTGACGGCAGTCAGTTTCCAGCCATGGGAATCATTCTGACCATTCATGTAGCCTAAAGTCTGGAAGTAGTTGGCATCCAGTTCACCGGCCACCAGGTTCTCGTTTGGAAGGACATAGTCTTCATAGACAACAACCTGCAGATCCCAGCCCTGTTCAGCCAATACCGGCTTGACGGCGTTTTCCAGGATCTCGGCATGCGGAACCGGATTGACACCGACGGTGATCGTCTTGTCTTCGGCAGGTTCATTGCCGCCTTCCTGCGGTTTTGAACCACAGCCGGCAAGAGTCAGTACAGTAAGCAACGCGAGCAGTAATGTAATAATTTTTTTCATTCAATTTTTTCCCCTTTCTTATTACATCTTTTATTTGTATCCGGGTAAAAAAACAAAAAGCCGCCCATAAGGACGACTTCATCATCGTGTTACCACCTTAATTCGTGTATTTCTACACCTTCTTCAGATACAAACATATCCTAGCACTGTAACGTGTGCACAACGTCATCCCCTCATATCGGGGACACAGCTCCAAGACCATGTTCGACTGACCCTCAACGTCTTTTTCCACCAGCCAAAGACTCTCTAGGCTTTCCGATCAGTTTACTCTTCTTTTCCAAGCCTTTTCTAAATCATAATATATAAACTTCACGATTTCAATAAATGATCTGAAAGAAACCGGTATTTTTTTGAAATTTTTTCTATATCACTGAAAATTTTTTCAATTCCAGAATTTGTTCATCTTTCCGTCATTGTAGCCGTAGAATTCATCCATATCGACCCAGTAATTGAAAGCGGAAGCGATCAGCTTATCCTTGTCGGCGATCTGGACACGGACATCGATCAAAGAATCCGATTCGGCAATATAGTATTCGCCGTCCTTGATGCCGATCAGAATGGCAATGTGACCATTGGCCGAAAACAAGTCGCCGATCTTGACTTCATCCAGAGATTCCGCGGTGATCAGATGTTTCTCGCCCAGATCGGACAAGTCAAAGACCGAAGGCGCCGGACCGGCACCGATGTCACCCGGATCAAAACCGGCATTGACCAGACACCAGGAAACAAAACCCGAACAGTCCAGAGAATTGCGCTGGGCAGAGCCATAGGGAATCGAGAAGATCGGACAGCCCCAAGGCTGAGGCCCCCGGACCGTTCTGACGATGCCTTCCTTTTCGGCTTTGTACTCGTTCAGGTAGAGACCCTCATGGTAGTAGCGGCCTTCCCCATCGCAATACGGCAGTCTGCCGTTTTCGTTGAAGTAGTTCATATGATAAGGAAACTGCAGCAGCAGGAATCTGGCTGCCTGGACCGCTCCTGCCCTGGTCCTATAACCGCGTTCGGCGATCTTGGTTTTCAGGATCTCATCCAGATATTCATTGTCTTCTGCCGTATACAAGCCGCAGGTCAGCTGAGGCTTTTCTTCCGAAACATAAGGCGCCGTGATCATATCGGTCACTTCGACCTCATAGCTGTTGCAATCCTTCCGCAAGATCGTTTTGCCCACCTTGTGACCGCTGACCCGATTGGTCGCCACCGACGCAATCGATTCATCATCACTCTTGTAGCCGATGTCATCCAGCACATAGACTTCATCGATCGCCAGGTAGACCTTATAGTGATCGTTTACTGTACAGGGTTTTTCTTTCTCTTCTTCGACGATGGCTTCTTCTTCCACTGTCTCTTCTTCCATCAGCCTGGGTCCAAAGCCCATGACCGACAAAGACAGACCGATCAGCAGCAGAAGCATCATCAAAGTATAATTCTTCTTTTTCTTCACGCATTACATGATAACATAAAGTCTGTTTTTTTCTTTATTGAATCGCTTATTCCCAATACGTCGTATAATTGCCGTCATTCTTGTAATAATCATCCATGAAAATGACATAGTCCCATTCCGACTGGGTCAGAAACTGTTCATAGGAATAGATCCTGACCTGCAGGTCATTGACCCAATAGGCTTCGCCGATATAGACCTTCTCGTTGTTCAGACCGATGATCATGCCGATGTGGCCGTCCATTCCCACCAGATCGCCGCACTTCACACGATCCATATTGACATAATCCATATAGACTAACTGTCCCAGATCGCTGAGATCATCCATTCCCTCACTGGGACCGGCGCCGATATCGCCGCAGTCAAAGCCGGCATTCAGCAAAGCCCAGGAAATAAAACCGGAACAGTCTAAACCGTTTGGCGTATATTCGCCTGTTTCCTTTTCATAGACGATTGTTCCCCAGGGACCGGAATCGCTGCTGACATCCTTTAAAGCCCGCATCTTCTCTTTGGAGAGGTAGAGTCCTTTCTGATAGTAGCGCCCTTCCCCATCCGCCAGATTTGTTTCATTGCCCAAACGGCCGTTTTCATAGAAATAATGCAGTTTATACGGAAAACGCAGAGTCAGAAAACGAACGGCTTCCACCGCTCCTGCCCTGCTTGAAAGACCCGCTTCGTTGATCAAAGAAGCCAGGACCTTGTCTAAAAAGATATTCTCTTCATAGGTATATCTGTTTTCCGGCAGATATTCCTTGTTCATATCGATGAAAGGCAGGGTATAAAGATCCGAGACATGGACGGTATAGAGTGTACAGTCCTTTTGGAAACTTGTTGTTCCGGACTTTCTGCCTGTGATCTTGCCTTCTTCCAGCTCAATGATTTCTTCATTTTCACTCAGACTGATCTCGCCTTCAAGTGCTGCACTTTCATTCAAGCTCAAATAGAGCGTCTTTTCCAAAACCGCCTCACAGGCGTCATTCTTTCGATCGCTGTGCATCGCCAGATAGACGGTTGAAGAAAGCAGTGCCAGCAGAATCATCGACATGATCAGTGAATACTTGAATTTCATAGGGCTATTATACATGTTTCTTGGTGAACTTAAGCTGAATTTTAGCTGAAGAAAAAAGGCTTACGCCTTTTTGATCGTTCCGTATTCCTCTCCCACTTTCAGGAAAGTGTTTTCTTTAACAGAAAGCGTAAAGTCACTGTCTTTCTGAAAGACCATGACGATATCGCTTCCTCCGTACTTGAAATACCCCATCGGATCGCCCTTTTTGACATGACAACCGACCTTCACTTCTTCTTCAAAATTGACGGAGGCTACCTGGCACATGCCGATCGGACTGATTGCCAGCAAGCCGCCCGCATCCATTTCCATGATGATCAGGCCTCTGCTCTCCAAAGACTGCCAGCCAAAAAGCTCGGAGAAGTATTCATAATAGCGTTTTCTTTCCTCATCCCAGGTGATCACACCGCCCGGCGCAATTGCCCCATCAATGCGCAAAACCTCTTTGATGGTGCCGGAGACCGGAAAATGATAACGGTGGTAGTTGTTGATGTCAAGGAAGGTGTGGGTCAAAAAGCCGCCACAGAAGCAGTCCTTGTAGCTGCTTGGGGCAAGAAAGACCGCAATATCCCGCAGAGTTCCCGTCTTGATGGCAATGCCGTTTTGGCTCTCATCGCCTTTCAGTTCGACGATGCCGTTTTCATCGATTCGCCAAAGGCCCTGACAGGAGGCATCGGCAGGAGATACGATCACAGCCGGATCATTCGGGCTGCCGATCGGACGCCTGGAAGGATGCCTGAAACGGCGCACGAAAAAGTCATTGAAGCTCTTCCAGTTCTCCTTGTCTTCGTACAGATCTTCCTTTAAGCCGAACTCCTCATTGGCCAGAGCGATCTGATAGTATTCTTCGTTCCAGGAAGCTTCACTGTCCAGAAATAAACCCATCTGCTTCACCAGTTTCCTGAACCAGCCGGCGATCGGCTCATGGTAGATCAGCGAATTATGGAAGTAGCCCTTATCCTCGAGCTGCTTCAAAGGCTGGTCAAAAAAGAAATACATGAAGCCCATCCCCTGATCCAGACGCATGTACAAAGAGCTGTACTCTTTTGACGGGCAGATCAGCCACGGCATGCATCCATCCAGCCGGTCGATAAAGGAAAACAGATCTTCCGTTTGAAAGATCGGGTTGGAGTCGGTATTGGGGTTTGCCTTGCGGGCAAGGGCGATCGAATCGTCCATCATTTCTTTCAGCTTTTCATCCTTAAGCAGATCAATCAGTTCCAGGGTGATCGGCCGATGTTTCGCATCCTTTTTCATATCAGTGTCTTACATTATGCCTTCTTAATGCAAAAAACACAATGAATTTGCATAAAAAAGGAGACATGCTCAGCATGTCTCCTCATAAAGCTTATTCGGCTTCTTCCTGTTCGTCCACAGTTTCCTCTGCTTCGTTTGCATCAATGTCAGCGTCTTCATCATATTCGCCGAGCATCTCGCTAGGCAGAGAAGCTTCCTCTTGCGCGGCAAGAAGCTTTTCTTCTCTGATCTCATCGAGTTCTTCTGCCCTTTCGAGAACCAGTTTCGTCGTTTCTCTTTCGAACTTCGAACCGGTTCCGGCCGGGATCAGCTTACCGATAATGACGTTTTCCTTGATACCGAAGAGGTTATCGACTTTGCCGTTGACGGCAGCGTCGGTAAGAACTTTGGTCGTCTCCTGGAAGGATGCGGCCGATAAGAAGGAATCTGTCTCAACAGAAGACTTGGAGATACCCAGAAGCAGCGGTTCAAACTTCGCCGGCTGCTTGCCGGATAACAGGAGTTCCGTATTGAGGTCGTTGATCTTCTTGAGGGAGATCGTCTGACCAGCACAGAGTTCGCTTCCGCCCGGTTCAACGACGATGACCTTCTTAAGCATCTGCTTGATGATAACTTCAACGTGCTTATCGGAGATGTCGATACCGGTAACGGCGTAGACCTTCTTGACTTCCTTTAAGATGTAATTCTGTACAGCCTGTACACCGGCGATCGACAGCAGTTCCTTCGGATCCACATTGCCTTCCGTCAGTTTTGCACCGGCTCTGACTTCTGCACCGACCTTGACCCAGGCTCTGATGGTAGAAGAGATACCGCACTTGTGAGCGATGGACTCTTTATCATTGGAGACCTCGACGATCCATGAGTGATCTTCCTGTTCTTCCACCTTGGTCACTTCACCGGCGATCTTGGAGATGACCGACGGATGTTTCGGGCAGCGTGCTTCAAACAGTTCTTCGACACGCGGCAGACCCTGTGTAATATCATCATCTGCGTTTGCGACACCACCGGAGTGGAATGTACGCATGGTCAGCTGAGTACCAGGTTCACCGATGGACTGCGCTGCCATAATACCGATGGCCTCACCGGATTCGACCAGCTTACCGGTCGCCATGTTACGGCCATAGCACTTGCGGCAGATACCGTCTTTGCACTTACAAGTAAAGGAGTTACGGATATTCATGCCTTTGTAACCGGCGGCAATGATCTTGTCGGCGATCGCCTCATCAATGAATTCATCTTCATCGATGATGATCTCACCTGTTGCAGGATCAGCCAGCTGTTCCTTGGCATAACGTCCTACGATCCTGTCGTAGAATTTTTCAATTGTCGAGTTGTCCTTTGTATCGATGATATCTTCAACATAGTAACCCTGATCGGTATGGCAGTCTTCTTCCATAACCATGACATCCTGAGCGACATCGACCAGTCTTCTGGTCAGATAGCCTGATTCAGCTGTCTTCAGGGCCGTATCGGTCAGACCTTTACGGACACCGTGTGTTGAAATAAAGAATTCGGATACATTCAGACCCTCACGGAAGGAAGAATAGATCGGGACTTCGATGATCGAAGGCTGATATTCTTTCTTCGACTTGGACTGTGTCGGTCTTCCCATCAGACCACGCATACCGGCCAGCTGGGTAAAGTTCGACTTGTTACCACGGGCACCGGATACGGATGACATGTTGATCGGCGACTTACGAGGCAGATTGTTCATGACATCATCACCGATGGCGTTGGTCGCATCAGCCCAAAGCTTGGAGAAGTGCTTTTCCCATTCAGGCAGGGTCAGCTGACCTCTCTTCAGCAGATTCTGTAATACATCGGCCTTGGCCTTTGCTTCATCAACGAACTTCTGCTTGTGCGGAGCGACGTTGATATCAGACAGTGAGATCGTCATACCGGCAACGGTAGAGTACTCAAAGCCCAGGTCTTTGATCGCATCCAGAACCTGAGAGGAACCTTCGGTCTTGTACTTCGCGAAGACTTCCGCGATGACCTTGGAAAGGCTCTTTTTGGTGAATTCCGGTGCGATCGCTTTTTCCTTGATGAACTTCCTGATATCGGTACCGAAATCACAGAAGCTGGACTCCGGTGTGTGTCTGAGCGAATCACCCTTGACTTCGTTGATGTAAGGGAAATCAGCCGGGAACTTGTCGTTGAAGATCAGTTTACCGATCGTCGTGACAAGATACTTATCAAGCTGTTCTTCAGTGAAACTTGTCTTGTTTAAAGCGCGGGCCGGGATGGCAACACGCGTATGCAGGTGGACTTCCTTGTTCTGGTAAGCCATCAGTGCTTCGTTGAAATCCTTATAGACGTGACCTTCGTTGTCACCGAACCTTCTCCACATTGCGGCAGTTTCCTTGTCGCCCAGTGCTTCGATGGCATCGGCCTTCTCATAGAATTCTTCCGCAGTCTCTTCCATATTCAGATAGAAGTTACCGAGGACCATATCCTGGGAAGGAGTAACGATCGGTTTACCATCCTTAGGACCGAGGATGTTGTTGGAAGCCATCATCAGGATCTCTGCTTCCGCCCTTGCTTCTTCCGACAGAGGAAGGTGAACGGCCATCTGGTCACCATCGAAGTCGGCGTTGAAGGCTGTACATACGAGTGGATGCAGTCTTATCGCTCTTCCTTCGACGAGTTTCGGCTTGAAGGCCTGGATACCCAGTCTGTGTAATGTAGGAGCACGGTTCAGGAAGACAGGATGGTTGTCCATCAGTTCTTCGAGAACATCCCAGATCGCCGGATCAAATCTCTCGATCATCTTCTCGGCAAACTTGGAGGATTGCGCGATCTTCTGATTTACGAGTTCATTGATGACGAACGGTTTGTAAAGCTGAATGGCCATTTCTCTAGGAATACCGCACTGGTACATCTTGAGATCCGGTCCGACAGCGATAACCGATCTTCCGGAGAAGTCGACACGCTTACCTAAGAGGTTCTGTCTGAAACGGCCCTGCTTACCCTTTAAGGAGTGAGACAGAGACTTTAACGGACGGTTGGCGGAACCCTTGACCGGGTTGCCTCTTCTGCCGTTATCGATCAGAGCATCGACTGCTTCCTGAAGCATACGCTTTTCGTTCTGGACGATGATACTCGGCGTGCCGATCTCCAGTAACTTCTTCAAACGGTTGTTACGGGTGATGACTCTTCTGTACAGATCGTTCAGATCGGAAGTCGCAAACCTGCCGCCGTCCAGCTGAAGCATCGGCCTCAGATCCGGCGGTATGACAGGAAGTACGGTCAAGACCATCCATTCAGGCTTGTTCTCGGAATCGACGAAAGCGTTGATCGTTTCCAGTCTCTTGATCAGCTTCTTGCGCTTGTCGCCCTGAGCCTTTTCAAGTTCCTTGACGATATCTTTCTTTTCCTTGAGGACATCGACCTGTTCCAGTAAGGTCTTGATCGCTTCGGCACCTGTCTGTGCCTTGAAAGCATCCTTGCCGTACAGAGCTTCGTAATTTCTTACTTCCAGCTCTGACAGAGGCTGCTTGTATTCCAGATCCGTATTACCCGGATCGGTAACGATCCATGTAACGAAGTAGACGACTTCTTCCAGGATCTTTGGTGAAACATTGAGTACGAGACCCATTCTGGAAGGGATACCCTTCAGATACCAGATATGGGCAACCGGAGCAGCCAGGGCGATATGGCCCATGCGCTCTCTACGTACACTTGATTTGGTGATCTCAACACCGCAGCGGTCACATACGACACCTTTGTAACGTACTTTCTTGTACTTGCCGCAGTAACACTCCCAGTCCTTGGTCGGGCCGAATATCCTTTCACAGAATAAGCCGTCCCTTTCCGGTTTCTGGCTGCGATAGTTGATCGTCTCAGGCTTGGTGACCTCACCATGAGACCATTCCAGGATTCTTTCCGGAGATGCTAAACCGACTTTGATTGCTTCAAATTTGTTCTTTGCCACGTCTATACCTCCTCTTCATCCATTCCCAGACCCATGATCGCTTCCGGAGCCTCTTCCTCATCGATGCTGTCTCTGACTTCGAGGCCTTCGGTATCTTCTACGAGAGTCGCGTTGCTTGCCTTTTCGACATCGCGGTCGTCCTCATCGCTTCTGGAGATACTGACTTCATTGCCCTCGGCGTCCAGCATTCTGACATCCAGAGCCAAAGCCTGTAATTCGTTCTTGAGGACGTTGAAGGATTCCGGAATACCCGGTTCAGGGATTCTCTTACCCTTGATGATGGCATCGTAGGTCTTGGTACGGCCGTTGATATCATCGGACTTGACGGTAAGGATCTCTTCCAGAGTATGTGCGGCACCATAGGCTTCCAGAGCCCAGACTTCCATTTCACCGAATCTCTGACCACCGTTCTGCGCTTTACCGCCTAATGGCTGCTGCGTTACCAGTGAGTAAGGACCGGTTGCACGGGCATGGAGCTTATCGTCGACCATGTGTGCCAGCTTGATCATGTACATGACACCGACAGCGATTCTTTCATCGTAAGGTTCACCGGTCTTGCCGTCTCTTAAGACGATCTTGCCGTCCATGGACGTACCGGCTTCCTTCATGATCTCTGTCAGTTCTTCGTTGGTGATTCCGTCGAAGACCGGTGTCGCAAACTTGACGGTCTTGCCCGTCTTTTCGCTCAACGTCTTGGCAGCCATACCTAAATGGATCTCCAGGACCTGACCGATATTCATACGTGAAGGGACACCGAACGGATTCAGCATGATATCCACAGGGGTTCCATCCGGCATAAACGGCATATCCTCGATCGGTAAGATCTTGGAAATGACACCCTTATTACCGTGACGTCCGGCCATCTTATCGCCTTCGGAAATCTTACGTTTCTGAACGACGTAGACCTTGATGACTTCCGTGACACCCGGGCCCAGTTCGTAGCCTTCAGAACGTTTGAAGATTCTGATGGACTGAACGATACCGGCACCGCCGTGCGGAACTCTGAGTGAATTATCTCTGACTTCGTGTGATTTCTCACCGAAGATCGCCAATAACAGTTTTTCTTCCGGTGAAGCATCGGACTGTCCTTTCGGCGTAACCTTACCTACAAGGATATCGCCTTCCTTGACTTCTGCACCGACCATAACGATACCTCTGGAATCCAGGTTGCGGCAAGCGCCTTCCTGAACGTTCGGGATATCTCTGGTGATTTCTTCTTCACCGAGTTTTGTCTTTCTCTTTTCGATCGAATATTCATCGATGTGAATTGAGGTATAGACATCATCTTTGACCATTCTCTCGGACATGATGATGGCATCTTCGTAGTTGTAACCGTGCCATGTCATGAACGCGATGGTGACATTCTGTCCTAATGCCAGTTCGCCATCATCCATGGAAGGACCATCGGCGATGATATCGCCAGGTTTGACTGTATCGCCATCTTCCACGATCGGACGATGGTTGATGCAGGTACCGGCATTGGAACGGGCAAACTTCTCGAGTCTGTATTCGTGTTCAACGCCGTCCTTGGAGGTGACGACGATGCGGTTGGCATCGACATAAGTGACCGTACCCTCATCGTTGCAGATCAGGCCTGTCCCGGAGTCTTTCGCGATCTTCGGTTCAATACCTGTTCCGACGTATGGAGCATGCGGCCTTAAAAGCGGAACCGCCTGTCTTTGCATGTTGGCACCCATTAAGGCACGGGAAGCATCATCGTTCTCTAAGAACGGGATACATGCAGCAGCGACAGAAACGATCTGCTTCGGGGAAACGTCTGCCAGTTCAACGACGGACTTGTTGACCAATACGGTTTCACCGGCTTTTCTGGCAACGACCTGATCGTTGATCAGCTTGCCGCCGACGACTTCGTTGGCCTGGGCGATGATGTAGTCATTCTCATCATCAGCGGAAAGATAAATGTAATCTTCCGACACATTGCCCTTGGCGTCAACCTTGCGGTATGGCGTCTGAATGAAGCCATATTCATTGATCTTGGCATAGGTTGTTAAGTAGGAAATCAGACCGATGTTCTGACCTTCCGGGGTCTCGATCGGACAGATCCTGCCGTAGTGAGAGTTGTGAACGTCACGGACTTCAAAGCCGGCTCTTTCTCTGGTCAGACCGCCCGGGCCCAATGCAGAGATACGGCGCTTGTTAGTTAACTCAGCCAGAGGGTTCTGCTGGTCCATGAACTGGGAAAGCTGCGAAGAAGAGAAGAATTCTCTGATCGCACCGGATAACGGACGGTTATTGGTGAGTGTCTTCGGAGTTGCGTTTTCGATCTCCGTGATGGACATCTTTTCCTTGACCGCCTTTTCCATTCTGGAAAGACCGATACGGAACTGGTTCTGAATGAGTTCGCCGACTGTCCTGATTCTACGGTTGCCCAGCATATCGATATCATCGGTGGAACCGACGCCGTCGAGCAGCGTGAACATATAGTTGTAGAATGCCAGCATATCGGACATCGTGATGCACTTCTTGTTGTTGAGCGGATCGATACCGATCAGTCTGATCTTGGCGTTTTCATCGCTCGGGTTGCAGATATTGACGACCTGGCAAGCCGTACCGACTAACCAAGCGGAAATCTTTTCACCCTGATCGACTCTGGCCTTGATCGCCGCTTCCTTGTCGGACATCAGCATGTAGCTGTCATGATCCGGCAGGTAGTAAGGCATCGCCTGTTCGTCATCGACGGTCACATCGTTGCCGTTCTTGTCCGTCAGTCTGCCTAATACGAATAATCTCTGGCCATAGTCCATGACCGCTGAGAAATTCTCGGAAGTGAGCGGAACTTCCTTGGCAATGATGCCGCTGTAGACTCTGATCGTCGAGATCTCTTTCGCAATCTTCTTGACATCATCGAGCGTCAGGACCGTACCCATGAAATAGGTCTTGTCCTTGAGATCGATGTCGTTGGCCAGAACTCTGCCGTTCAAAGCCAGCTTGTCGTCGCTGGAGACTTCAACGATGGTCGGATGTGAGAAGATGTGTCTGAACGGGAAGGCCTCAACATGAGTACCCTTGACCAGTTCTTCTCTTAAAACGTTTCTCTCCGCCTTCTCGATCCTGGTACCTGCCTTATAGAGCAGACTTCCATCTGCCTTATAAAGATCCTGTGCCAGAACGTGATGTTCAATACGGTCGATAACGTTGAGTTTCTTTCCTAATTTATATCTGCCTGCAGGGGTCAGATCGTACTTCTTCTGATCGAAGAACTTCGCATTCATCAGGTTGGCAGCACCTTCGACGGTCGGAACTTCATCCTGCTTCTGGTTCTTGTGCATTTCCAGTAAAGCAGCGTCCATCGTCTTGGTCTTATCAGCCTGCAGAGTATTGCTGATCTCTTCGTAAGCACCCAGGAAAGATGTATAGATGGCTTCATAGATGTTTAAGAATTCACGGTCATCATTCTGATTGATCAGATCTTCGTAAACTTCCAAACCCATCGCCTTTAAGAACGTCTTGACCTTTTCCAGATCAAAACCGTCTTCGCCTCTTTCGAGGTTGAGCGAGAAGCCGATACACTTCAAAAGAATAGTCGATAAGATCTTACGCTTTCTGTCGACCGACATGTTCATGATGCGGCCTAAAGCGTTCTTCTTATCATCCGTCAGGAATTCCAGCCATGTACCACGGGATGGGATCAGTTCTCCGCTGAAAGCTTCCTTTCCGGTCTTGTCGTCGGTCTGCGTATCAAAATAAGCGCCAGGTGACCTGACGATCTGGGAAACGATAACTCTCTCAGCTCCATTAATGATAAAAGTGCCGGTCGGCGTCATCATCGGGAAATCGCCTAAAAAGACTTCTTCCTTCTTGGTGATGACTTCACCGGTATCTTCATCGATGATCTCCAACTCCATGTTGGCTTTTAATGGCGCACGATAATCTTCCTCACGATATTTTGTTTCGGCAACCGAGAACTTCGGCTCACCGAATTCAAAATTCAGCAATTTCAAGCGGATGTTTCCGCTATAGTTCTGAATCGGATAGATGTCATCAAACACTTCTTTGATTCCCTCTTTGGTAAACCATTTGAAGGAATCTGTCTGTACCTCTACTAAGTTAGGCAGTTCAAGATTACCACTAACCTTTGAATAGTCACGGCGAGTAGAATGCCTACCCGATTCCACGATCTTGTATGTTTGTTTCATTTGCGCCGTCCTTTCAAATAATTATGTACTCGGTATGGCTAAAAGCAGTCCAGGACATAATAACCGCTGTCTCTTTCAATGATCTTTACCGTACCGAAAAGTGTTTCAAGTTTCGCTATGGATGACTTTGCTCCCTGAGCTTTGCGGATCACAATGTAGAGATGACCGCCCTCATTCAGCATGAACGCAGACTTCTCATACAGACCGTACACGACCGCCTTACCCGCCCTGATCGGCGGGTTAAGGACGATCGTATCGTATTTATGATCAAGCTTGGTAATATCATCACACAGATGAACTTTAATATCTGTCTTGTTGTTAGCACCATTCAGGATGGAGAGCTCAACAGCCCTCGGATTGACCTCTGCCATTTCGACCTCGGTTTCCGGATGGAAACGTTTCAGGACGATCCCGATGGGACCATACCCCGAACCCAGGTCCAGCAGCGTCTTTCCCAGATCCTTTGAATAGATGCTTCTGATCAGGATATAACTACCGTAATCGACATTGTCTTTCGAGAAAACGCCGTTGTCGGTAGTGAAACGGAAAACCTCATTATCGAAATAATACGTGAATTCTTTTCTTTCAGAACTCAGATCGCTATTATCCGTATAATAATGGTTCATTACCTAATTATTTGATTTCGACGGTAGCTCCTGCATCCATTAACTGCTTCTTGATGTCTTCAGCTTCTTCCGGGCTGATGTTTTCCTTAATTGGGCTCGGGCACTTGTCAACTAAACCCTTAGCTTCAACTAAGCCTAAACCGGTGATAGCCTTGACAACCTTGATAACGCCAGTCTTTGCTTCACCAAAGTTAGTAAGAATAACAGAAACGGAAGTCGGGCCCTGAGGTGCTTCTTCAGCCGGAGCAGCAGCAACTGCAACCGGAGCAGCAGCGGTGACACCGAATTTTTCTTCGATCGCTTTTACTAAATCGTTTAACTCTAAGATGCTTGCTTCTTCCAAGTAAGCTAAGATATCATCATGTGATAATTTTGCCATTGTAAATTTTTTCTCCTTTTTCTTCTAAATTTAAATTTTCAAATTATGCAGCGGCTTCTGCTTCAGCCGGTGCTGCTTCTGCTGCAGGTGCAGCTTCTTCTGCCGCAGGGGCAGGTGTTCCAGCCTCCTTAGCTTCGGCAACAGCCTTGACGACTCTTGCGAATGAGCTTACAGGTGACTGCAGACAGCTCAGTAACATAGAGAGCATGCCATCACGGTTAGGCAGTAATGATAACTCTTTGATTGTAGCTTCATCGACAACCTTGCCTTCGACGATACCCTTCTTAAGTACCAGAGCTTTGTGTTTCTTCGCGAACTTAGCAAGTACTCTTGCCGGGGCAGTTGCATCTTCGGAGAATGCGAATGCATTCGGACCTTTCAGAGCGTCTTTGAGATCTTCAAATCCGCAGTCATCACATGCTCTTTCGACCATGGTGTTCTTGTAGACTTTGAAGTCGACTCCTTCTTCTCTGAGGCCACGTCTCAATTCTGTAACTTCGGCAACTGTAAGGCCGCGATACTCACAGACCAGTGTTGACTGAGAATCTTTGATCTTCTTAGTGATCTCCTCAACGACTGCCTGCTTGTTACTTAATACAGCTTGATTCATATTTCCTCTTTCTAACACCCATATACTCATAAAATAAAACCTGTATCCAATAGACACAGGTTAAAAATCATCTTCTGATCAACCTCGGTAACATGATTAAGGGATAGCCCCGTTACTGTCTATGGTATATCGATGCTCGATTATTTTATCTCATTTCGATATAGAAATCAAGGTTTTCTTTTGATATAAGCCTTATTTTATCCTATTTTTTCATGAATAATCGGGATCAGAGACAGAATGATTAAAACGGAGCCGATCACCGTCAAGAGGGGAAGTTCATAGTGATAAAGGAGATTGGAAAACAACAGCGAAGTTATCGGCTCCAGAGTAGAGATAAATGCCGCAACAGTGCTTCCAAGACCAGAAATACCTTTGATCAGAAAGAGATTCCCTAACAGCAGCATGACACCGGCAAGGATCAGATACGGTAGTGGTTCTGCGTTTGTAAAGGAAGAAGGAAGATCTCCTCCATTTAATAAAAGAGTAAGCACAGTTGCGGTAAGGAAGATGTAGAAGCTTTTTGTATTGGGATCCGCATTCTGTATCAAGCTGTGATCAACGATGCTCAAACAGCAAGCATAGGAGACTGCGGAAACCAAAGCATAGAAAATGCCGGAAAGATCATAGGAGACATCACCCTGATTCAAAAGGATCAGTCCCGCAATGGAAAGAACAATGGCCAATAGCCTTTTTATGGAAAAGGCTTCATGAAACAAGAGCACTCCAAGCAAACAGACGATTGTCGGATAAGTGAAATGGATCGCGGTGACCAAACCGACTGGCATCTTAGTATAGGCAAGCGGAAGAAACAAGTCTGTTACAAAGATCATGAGACCGGCAAGAAAGAAATAAAACAGTTCCTTCTTGCTAGCCTTGAGATCGCTCTTATTCAAGATACACAGTAAAAAGGATCCGATCATAGCGACCAGAGATCCTGAAAATAAAACCGATGTGACATCCGCTCCTTTCAGCATCGCCATATTCTGAATCGAAGGATGGATACCGAAAAGAAGAGATGAAAGAATGACAAATACTATACTCATAAGGGGAAAAAGGAAGCAGCAGATGACTGCTGCTTTAATTGGTTTTATAAGCTCTTTCTGAACTCCTTGACCACATCCATGAATTCTTTGACCCGATTGTAGTCGACCGGGTTTTCGAATTTGCCGTCAACTTTAAATGTGGTGGCACAGACCGCACCGTCGGAAGCAGACAGCTGTCTGACGATGTTGTCCTTGTTGCAGCCGGTATTGCAGAAGATCGGGGTCTTGATGACCGCATTCTTGACTTTGGTCAATACCTGGGTATCGGTCTCGGCACCGGCCGTCAATCCGGAAACGCAGATCGCATCCGGCTTGCAGTTGAACTCTGTGGTCTTGGCAATGGCGGCGATATCTCTTTCGGCAATGTAGACCGCGGCTTCCGGCACGATGTTGTATAACATCTTGATATGATCGGCACCGATTCTGTGTCTGTGTCTGGCAGTTTCGCCGGCATTGGTATTCCAGATGCCAAAGTCGGAAGCGTAGACACCGGAGATGATCTCACGGATAAACTGTCCGCCGCTTGCCTTGGCGACATCTAAAGAGGAGATCGGATCCCATAAGCAGTTGACGCCATAAGGGATCGTTACTTCTTCCTTCACACGGCCGATGACATAGGCCATCGCTGCCAAGGTGATCGGTTCCATCTTGGTCAGATAAGGAAGGGAATATTCGTTGGAGAACATGATGCC
>ONXX01000042.1 GCA_900321955.1 uncultured Bacillota bacterium
GAAGATCTACAACGATATCTGGTTATGGAACAGAACGCCTCTCAAAGTCTGATGCGAGAAGCCGTATGCGGGAAATCCGCACGTACGGTTTTGAGAGGAGTGAGTACCTTTGACAACGAAAGGGGTTAAAGAGAAAATTTACTTATGAAAATAAAAAGCCGTGCACTGATGATCCTGATTCTCTCGGCAATGTTATTGCTGACGCTTGTCGGATCTCTCAGTTTGAATAAAGAAGATAAACCAGCAGATCAGGAAGAGGAAGAAGAACAGACAGTTGAACCTGTGGAGAGTGATGTGATTCCTTCCACTTTCAAGGGAACGATCAGCGATGAGTTTTCAGTACCTGCAGAGGCCATGAAAGTCATCACCGATTATATGGATGCCTATTATCGTTCCTTGTATACATTGGAGGTCAGCGATGTTTCTTCGCTTTTTGATAACGAAAAGATGGCGGCGGTCTCTGATCGGGCCTTCTCTCTTCTGGTAGAGACTCATAAAAACTATGACTTTGACTTCCGTATGAACAAAGCCCACTATGATCTGAAGGTGACGGCTTATGAAGACAACGGCAATACCTGCAAGATCGATCTTCTGGAAGATGACACCATGTGTTTTGTCTTCTTGAACGGCATTGAATCCAAGACCTTCGATGTGGAAAATTATTTTACCTTGTCCAAGAAAGACGGTGTGTACAAGATCTCCGATCTGGAGAAGGTGCAGGGCTATTATCTGACTTTCTATGATGAGGCGGAGTCGATCGAAAAGATCGATGAGGTATACGATTATTTCAGCAGGCAGCTGAGTGATATGCATGACTACAACAATGAAGTTCTGAAAGTAAAGGCACAGAATCAGCCTTACAGTCCGGCAAAGACCTTTGCAAAGGCTTATGATCGGCAAAAGGCAGTCGCTTATGCCGATCAGTATTATCACCAGCGAAATCCAATCTGGTACAACTTTACCGATGAAGGCGGCAATTGCCAGAACTATGCATCGCAATGCATGCTGGAAGGCGGGATCAGTCTGGATTATGACGGCGAGGAACAGTGGAAGTGCTACGTGGAAGATCCGGATTATGAACCGGAGATCAACGAAGAAGAAAAGCCTGCCGGACGTACCCGTTCCTGGGTCAATGTCGGTTACTTCTACAATTATGCCAAGTGGAATGAAGGAAAGGGCATGGTTGCCGATGTCAACGTCAATCTGTATTATGCCCAACCGGGTGACATCATTCTGGTAGGAAACAACGGTCTGGCCCATACGGTCATCGTTTCCAAGGTGGTGGACGGCCACATCTTGGTCAATTCCAACAGTATCGATATGAAGGATTATCCGATCGAAGCATATACGTATACAACGATCATGCTGATCAAGATCCTGGGATGCAATTAAGGCGAGTGATCGCCTTTTTTGATGGAGTGATAATGCAATGCTAATGTTTAGCACTCTTATTGACTGAGTGCTATAAATGATTATAATAATTTATGGTAGGAGGAAATTAGAAAATGATAAAACCTTTATATAACAATGTTTTATTGAAAAAAGTTGAAGCTTCCAACGAAACTTCCAGTGGTATCATCATCTCTCAGAAAGAGAAGAATGAAGAATATGCTGTCGTTGCAGCTGTCAGCGGATGCAAGGAGATTAAAATAGACGATAAGGTCTATGAGATGCCTTTGAAGAAAGGCGATAAAGTCATGTATAAAAAGTATTCCGGCACCGAAGTCAAAGACGGTGACCAGGAATACATTCTCATTAAAGCCGAAGATATTCTGGCTATAGTTGATTAGGAGGCTCGTTATGGCAAAAATCGTTAAATATTCCAAGGATGCAAGAGAATCCGTATTAAAGGGTGTTGATACCCTTGCTGATGCGGTCAAGATTACATTAGGTCCTAAAGGAAGAAACGTTATCCTGGATAAGGGATACGGTTCTCCGCTCATCGTCAACGATGGTGTGACGATCGCTAAGGAGATCGAACTGGAAGATACATTTGAGAACATGGGTGCGAAGATGATCTATGAAGTCGCCAACCATACAAATGATTCTGCCGGTGATGGTACGACGACTGCGACATTGCTTGCACAGTCAATGATCCATTACGGTCTCGATGCTGTTGAAAAGGGCGCAAACCCGGTCTTGCTTAGAGAAGGTATTGACAAGGCTGCCAAGAAAGTTTCCGAGAAGCTCTTGAGTTCTGCCAGAAAGATCGATTCTTCTTCTGAGATCGCCAATGTTGCGGCTATCTCCTCCGGTTCAGAAGAAATCGGCAAGATCGTTTCCGAAGCAATGGAAAAGGTCGGCAAGAACGGTGTCATCAACGTTGATGAATCCAAAGGTTTCGATACTTCTCTGGAAGTTACCGAAGGTTTAAGATATGACAAGGGTTATGTCTCACCATATATGGTCACTGACAGAGAAAAGATGCAGGTCGTCATGGAAAATCCGGCGATCTTAGTCACAGATCAGAAGATCACAACGATCCAGGAAGTACTGCCTGTTCTTGAACAGATCGTTCAGGCCAACAAGCCGTTATTGATCATTGCCGATGATCTGGAAAACGAAGTTGTTTCCACATTGATCGTCAATAAATTAAGAGGTACCTTCAATGTTGTTGCTACCAAGGCTCCGGGCTTCGGTGACAATCAGAAGGCCAACCTGCAGGATATCGCCATCCTTACCGGTGCGACATTCGTATCAAAAGATCTGGGCATGCAGCTCAAGGATCTCAATATGAAGGACCTGGGTTCTGCCAAGAAGGTTGTTGTTGAAAAGGAACATACAACGATCATCGACGGCACAGGTTCCAAGAAGGCATTCAAGGAAAGAGTTGCCGAAATCCAGAACCTGATCGAAAGAAGCACTTCCGATTATGACAAGAAGAATCTGAAGGAACGTCTGGCTAAACTGACTAACGGTGTTGCTGTTATCAAGGTCGGCGCTACAACAGAAAGCGAATTAAAGGAAAGAAAGCTCCGTATCGAAGATGCTCTCAACGCAACCAGAGCGGCAATCGAAGAAGGTATCGTTACCGGTGGCGGCTGTGCCCTTATGGGAATCTACAAAGATCTCAAGGATAAGGTCAAAGCAGAAGACGGTGATGTACAGAAGGGTATCAACATCGTCTTCAAAGCACTGTCTCAGCCTCTTTACCAGATCGCCGAGAATGCCGGCCACAGCGGCAAGGATGTTGTCGACAAACAGCTCACCCAGAAGAACAACGTTGGCTTTGATGCCAAGACCGGTGAGTGGGTCGATATGTTCAAGTCCGGTATCGTTGACCCATGTAAGGTTACCAGATCGGCATTACTGAATGCAGCTTCCATCGCCGGTTTACTGATCACGACAGAAGCAGCAGTCGGTACGATCAAGGAACCGGAACCGGCAATGCCTGCCGGCGGCATGGGCGGCATGTACTAAACCCTAAATAATAAAAAGACTCCCGTCTGAAACCGCAAAGAGTCACAGCGGTTAAGGATGGGAGTTTTTATGTTATACTTTAAAAAATTAAAGGGGGATCATTCTATGGCCGGAAGGGGTTTGGGACCGAGAGGTTTTCTGACAGAAGAAGAAAAACAGAATGCGCCGAAGATCAGCAAAGAACTGATTATTCGGATCTTAAAATATCTGAAACCTTACTGGCTTCAGCTGATCATCGTTTTTGCGATCATCATCTTATCTTCCGTTCTGGGCCTTTTGCCGTCTTTGATCACGGCACGCATCATTGATGAGGCCATTTTGGGAAAAGACTTCGCATTGCTGATCCAGCTTGTCATTCTGGCCATCATCACCCTGGCCGTTTCCAATATCGTCGGCGTTCTGGAGTCCTATATCAACAGCTGGGTCTCCCAGAGAATCGTTTACGACATGAAGAACGAGATGTTCCAGCATCTGCAGAAGATGCCGCATTCTTTCTTTACTTCAGAGAAGCAGGGCGACATCATCACCCGTATGAATTCGGATATCTCCGGTGTGGCAACGGTCATCAGTTCCATACTGACCAATATCATTTCCAATGTGTGTACGGTCATCACGACGATCGTCGCCTTGTTCAATATCGATGCCAAGCTTTCTTTGATCGGCATCCTGGTCATTCCTTTACTGGTGCTGCCGACCAAATCGGCCGGCAAGAACCGCTGGCAGCTTTTATCCAAATCGAGAGAAAAGATGGATGAGCTCAACGATGTCATCAACGAATCCCTTTCTGTTTCCGGCTCCCTGCTGATAAAACTGTTTACCCAGGAAGAGACCATCAACAAGAAGTTTGATGCCATCAACAAGGAAGTGGTCGCTCTTTCCGTCAAGGAATCCAGAGCCGGCAGCTGGTTTCGGGTCGTCATGGGCATCTTTACCAATCTGGGACCTCTGCTGATCTATCTGGCCGGTGGCTATCTGATCATTAAAATGAATGATACGGCGATCACCGTCGGTACGATCACTGCGACCGTCAACATGATCAACCGCCTGTATCGTCCGGTTGAATCATTGCTCAATGTCTCGGTCGATCTGACCAGGTCGATGGCTTTGTTTACCCGCATCTTCTCCTATCTGGATATGGATCCGCAGGTCAAGAATAAGAAGATCGTTCTCAAGCCTTCCTTTGACAAGAAGACAGAGATCGAATATGAGAATGTTGAATTCTATTATTCACCGGAAGTTCCTTTGATCAAGAACCTGTCCTTCTTTGTGCCGTCCGGCAAGATGTATGCGATCGTCGGTCCTTCCGGATCGGGCAAGTCAACGGTCGTAAACCTGCTTCCTCGTCTCTACGATGTCAAAGACGGTGCCGTTAAGATCAACGGCTTTGATGTAAGGGATATCGAATTGGGATATCTGCGCTCCAATATCGGCATGGTGACGCAGGAAGCCTATATGTTCAACGGAACGATCAAAGAGAATCTATTGTTCGCCAAAGCTGATGCAACGATGGAAGAGATCGAGAATGCCTGCAAGATCGCCAATATCCATGACTTCATCACCAAGCAGCCGCAGGGCTACGATACGCCTGTAGGCAACCGCGGTTTAAAACTCTCCGGCGGCGAAAAGCAGCGTCTGTCGATTGCCAGAGTCATCCTGAAGGATCCGCGTATCCTGATCCTGGATGAGGCGACATCAGCACTGGATTCCATTTCGGAAAGCTCGATACAGAATGCCCTCGATGTCCTGATGAAGGGAAGGACATCGATCGTCATTGCCCATCGTCTTTCGACGATATTGCAGGCCGATAAGATCCTGGTCATCTCCGGCGGCAAGATCGTGGAACAGGGCGAGCACGAAGAACTGATTGCCATGAACGGTGTCTATAAGCAGCTTTATGAGACCCAGTTCCGCAAAGTCATTTCGATGGAAACCGGCAAGGAATGAAAAACTTTTCTGTTTAGATTGAAATATTTACATTTTCTGTAAAAATTTCACATTCTTTTCACAAAAGGGTTGTATATTATCGGTGTAGAAAGTTTTTCATTTTTAATCCTTTTAGAAAAAGAGAGTAGGGCGCAAGTCCTATTTTCTTTTCTTTTGTGTATAATAATGTATGTGGCCCCATAGTCTAATGGATCAAACAATCCCCTCCTAAGGGATAGTTACAGGTTCGATTCCTGTTGGGGCCGCCATCAAAGACAGACAAAAAGGACGAAAGTCCTTTTTTTGCTTCACTGATTCAGAAAGAATATAATGGGTTTGTATGAAGAAAGACGATAAAGATCTCCATCTGGAAAAGCTGAAAGGCGGTTTGGATGAGAAGGACCGTCTGTTAATTGACGGCTTTTTTTATCAGCTCAGTGAACAGATCGACTTACCGATCGTATTTCGCAGTCAGCTGATCCAGCATTTTATCAATGGCTTTGAATATTATCTGGAGCAGGGGATGAAGGTGTCGGATATCTGTAAGCTTTTGGAGGTCTCAAACCTCGGCTCCTTTTATCTGGAAAAGAGCCGGACTTCGTATTCCCTGGATAATGCGGCCATCGTCTATCCTTTGGGCATGCGCTATGGCCAGATGCCGATGTTTCGTCTTTCGGCAGAACTGAAGGAGGAAGTGGAGCCTTCTCTCTTGCAGCTGGCTCTTGATTTTACCATCAAGCGTTTCCCGACTTTTTCGGCGATCATCAAGAACGGTTTCTTCTGGCATTATCTGGAAAGCGTCAATACGGTCTATCTGGTTGAAGAAGAAAAGGATATTCCCTGCAAACCGATCTCGATCATTCTTCGTTCCTACCGTTCCTTCAGAGTCCTGTATTATCGAAAGCGCATCAGCGTGGAGTTCTTCCATGTCCTGACGGATGGCTCGGGCGGCATGGTGTTTTTGAAGACCCTGCTGGCGGAATACCTGCGATTAAAAGGCAAGGCGATCCCGAAAGAAAAGGGTGTCCTGGATATCAACGAAGAAGTAAGGGAAGGCGAACTGGTCAACGAGTTCAAGAAGGCAGAAGGGGATGCTTCACTGTCGACCTTTGTCGATAAAAAGTCTCTGCAGATCGACGGCAAGCTTTCCAATGTCAACATGACAAGGATCGTCCATTTCATCATGGACAGCGATAAGCTCAATCAGGTAAGCAAGTCTTATGGCGGCACGGTGACTGCCTATATTACGAGTCTTTTATTTATGGCAGCGAAAAAATGCATCAGCCGCAAAGAAGGCTTGTTCAATATACAGATCCCGATCAATATGCGCAAATTCAACGGGTCCAATACCTTGCGCAATTATTCGATGTATTTCAATGCGTCGATGGATATAAAGGACATTCATGATCTCAAGGATCTGGTCCCCGAAATGGGAAAGCAGATCGTGGAAAAGGGCAGCCAGGAGACAATGAATCAGATGATGATGACGACCGGCAAACTGATCGATTCTTTGAGTTTTGTCCCGCTGTTTCTGAAGGTGCCGATCATGCAGCACATCTACGGTTATCTCTCCAACAGCATCATCGGCTGTACGCTTTCCAATCTCGGCAAAGTCGATATGCCCGAAAAGATGGCGGGCGAAGTAGAAAAACTCTATTTTCTTATGGCACCCGGCCGTCCCAACAGGATCACCTCAACGATGGTCACGATCAACGGCAAGTGTGTTTTCACTATCGTCCGCAACAGCAATGATCCCCGCTATGAACAGGAGATCTATGAATTGCTGAAGAAAGAAAAACTGATCACTTCTGTGGAAGGGAGCGTGGAATATGAATCCTAAGATCATCTATCCGATCCCGGAGAGGCAGGCGGGTTTCTACAGATCTTTGCGCAATCTGGCCAGGATCACTTTCCTGGCGGCCGGAGTGATCTGCCTTCTGATCAATTTCCTGGTCAAGGGAAAGATGTGGTCGATCATCGTCATATGGTCCTTATTTTCTGTGTGGCGTCTGGTCTTCTCACTGCGCCTGGTTGAGTTTTCGATCTTTTCCCATGCCAACAAGGTCACTTTCTACATCGTCATCCTCTTGTTTCTGATCGATCGTTTTCTGGCTCCGGGATGGGCGGAAACGGTCATTCCGATCGTCTTGTTTGCCGACTTGCTGGTCATGTTTGTGCTGTTTTTTGTCACCTATGAAAGAAGACGGCGGCATCTGGTTTCAATCATTCTTCTGGGTCTGCTGAATCTGGTTTCCATACCATATTCAATCCATTCATGGCCGATCGATAACTGGATCGCTTTCTCTTTTCAGATCGCTTCTTTGGCTCTGTTTATTGTGATGATCATCGTCAACCGCAAGGATCTCATGTATGAACTCAAGGTGCGTTTCCTGGTCAACACGAAATAGGGGATACCGTTTTTAAAGAGAAATATAATATACTAAAGGTAACAACACAGGAGGTTTTTATGAGCAATAAATACGCAGGAACGCAGACTGAAAAGAATCTGGAAGCCGCTTTTGCCGGTGAATCACAGGCAAGAAACAAGTACACTTATTTTGCTTCCAAGGCAAAGAAGGAAGGCTTCGAACAGATTTCCGCCATGTTCTTAAAGACGGCAGAAAATGAGAAGGAACATGCCAAGATGTGGTTCAAGGAACTCAACGGCATCGGTTCCACAGCCGACAACCTGAAGGCGGCTGCCGATGGTGAAAACTACGAATGGACCGACATGTATGAAGGCTTTGCCAAGACGGCAGAAGAAGAAGGCTTCCCTGAGCTGGCAGCCAAATTCCGTCTGGTCGGTGCCATCGAAAAGCACCACGAAGAAAGATACAGAGCTTTGCTTCACAACGTCGAGACCAATGCTGTCTTTGAAAAATCGGAAGTCAAGGTCTGGGAATGCCGCAACTGCGGTCACATCGTCGTCGGTACGAAAGCACCGGAAGTTTGCCCGACCTGCAATCATCCGCAGTCTTACTTCGAAGTCAACGCTGAAAACTATTAAAAAAGAACAGTTTAGACTGTCCTTTGAATGAACTTGACGCCCTTGATCAGATGATCGGCGATCTTGTTGAACGCAATGGGATCGGAAGTGGAAAGGTAGATCCTTTCGGCTTCCCTTCCTTTTTCTTTTGCCTTGTTCTCTTTCAGACAGGCATTAAGATCATCAACTACACAGCGGGAGGAAGAGACAAGCTTCAGATCCGGATACATCTCGTTGATCATGTCCGCGAGGAGATCATAGTGGGTGCAGCCCAGGATCAAAGTATCGATGCCTTTTTCGATCAATGGACCGACGTAAAGGGAAATGGTTTCTTTCATCGCTTTTGGATCGTTGATGAAGGCACCGCCCTCGATCATCGGCACCAGCTTCTCGCAAGCCATCTGGAAGACTTCGATGTTCGGATCGATCTCTTGAATCAGATTGACGTAGTGCTTTGATGCAACGGTTGAGACGGTGGCGATGATGCCGACTTTTTTATTGACGGTTTCTTTTGCCGCTCTTTGGGCAGCAGGAACAGTGACGCCGAAGATCGGAAGATCAAAATGCTTTCTGGCAGAAGCACCGGCATTGGAGTCGGATGTGTTGCAGGCTATGACGATGGCCTTGATTCCATACTCCTTAAGCATCTCAATGTTGTTCAGAGTATACGAAATGATCTCTTCCTTACTCTTGGAGCCATAGGGAAGGTGCTTCGTATCCGCTAAAAAGACGATGTCTTCGTTCGGCATCTGTTTGATGATCTGCTTAACGGTGGTCAGACCGCCTAAGCCGGAATCAAAGACGCCTATATATTTTTTATTCATAATGCATTGACGATCGATTTGAAATGACGGCCGCGTTCCTCGTAGCCGGAATACTGATCAAAACTTGAAGTTGTCGGTGACAGCAGGACGATATCGCCGCTTTGCGCAATC
>ONXX01000036.1 GCA_900321955.1 uncultured Bacillota bacterium
TCATCGGTGTTCTTTCCGGCAAGGGCGGTGTTGGCAAGTCCATGGTCTCATCTTTGCTGGCAGTTGAACTGGCACAGCAGGGCTACAATGTCGGTATCATGGATGCCGATATTACCGGCCCGAGCATTCCTAAGATGTTTGGTCTTCACCAGCAGCTTTACGGTGATGAAGCCGGTATCTTCCCGGCTGTCTCAACTCTGGGCATCAAGGTCGTTTCCATCAATATGATGCTGGAAAACGAAGATGATGCCGTCTTATGGAGAGGTCCGATCCTGGGCGGTCTGATCAAGCAGTTCTACACCGAAGTCCATTGGGGAGAACTGGATTATTTACTGATCGATATGCCTCCTGGAACATCTGATATCGCAATTTCGGTCATCCAGCAGATCCCGGTCGATCAGTTTGTCATGGTTACCACACCTTCGAAACTGGTATCGATGGTTGTCGGCAAGGCGATCAATATGGCAAAGCAGGTCAACAAACCGATCGTCGGCTTAGTTGAAAACATGGCCTATGTCAAATGTGATGCCTGCGGCCACGAGATCAGCATCTATGCCAATGACGAAACGGCTGCCACGGCAGAAAAGTACGGCCTGGAAGTTGTTGCGAAACTGCCGCTTGATCCGGAGCTGGCCAATGATGCCGATGAAGGAAACATCGAAGGTTACAACGGCGACATCTTGAAGACACTTGTTGAAAAATTAAGTAAGGCTTAGGCCTTACTTTTTAATACAAAAATAAAGCACTGTCGACCGACAGTGCTTTTGTTTCTGATGGCAGGGGAGGTAGGGGTTGAACCCACACCAACGGTTTTGGAGACCGGTATACTACCGCTATACTACTCCCCTATGCGCTTATTTATTTTATCTTAAAGCGTTTTATTTCGCAAGGTATATAATTAAGTTGTGGATGGTTTTTCTTTGAAGAGGGTCACGGCTGAATTTTACGATTCGATCGCCTCATACAGAAGGGAAATGATCGAGAGCAAAAGCAGCTTTGATGGGACCTCAAATCTGGACAAATATAATGATATAGAAAAATGGCATCTGAATGTCCTGCTTTTTGAACGGCCGGAAACTTTGCCGCCCGGTTATTCTCTGGCATTTGAATACGTCTTTTTGCATGACAACGAAGTCGTCGGCATGGTCAATATCCGGCCGGACGCCATGAATCATCCTTACCTGAAACGTTTTGGCGGACACATCGGTTACAGTGTCCGTCCTTCCAGAAGGATGACAGGAATCGGTACTCTGATGTTAAAATATGTATTGGAAGTCTGCAAAAACGAATTCCACATGGAGAAAGTCATGATCACCTGTCTTGAAGACAACGAGGGTTCAAGGCGGATCATCATGAACAACGGCGGTGTCTTTGAAAACAAGATCCTCTATCCGCCAGAAGATAAGATGATAGAAAGGTATTGGATCACACTATGAAGATCGGTGAATTTTCGGACTCTTTTCTGCCCATTATTGATGGTGTAGGCAGGGTCGTTTATAACTATTGCGATACGATCGCCAGAAAAGGCCACGAATGTACAGCCATCGTTCCGATGGATAATTTCGGCTATCGTGGCGGTCTTCCTTTTGAGATCATAGACTACTATTCCCGCAGCGTTCCGCTCATGAGCAAGTACGATGCCGGACTTCCGAAGATCGATTTACATTACAACAACCGTCTGAAGATGACGGATTTCGATATCGTCCATGTTCATACGCCTTTTATTGCCGGAAGCGAAGGTGTGCATTACGCCAGGGATCATAAGATCCCGCTTGTCGGCACTTTCCATTCCAAGTATTACGATGATTTTCTGCAGCTCACCGGCTCGAGACATATTGCCGGTCTGGGAACGGACATCATCGTCAAGTTCTATGAACAGTGCGATGAGGTCTGGGCCGTTTCCGAAAGCTCGGCCAAGACACTGAAGGAGTACGGCTACAGCGGGAAAGTGGAGGTCATGCCCAACGGCATGATGATCCGGGAACTGAATCTGGAATGGATGGACAGCGCAAAGGCACATTTCGGCATTGATGATGATCCGTGTCTTCTTTTCGTCGGTCAGATGAACTGGAAGAAGAATATTCTCAAAATTCTGGAAGCCTGTTCGATCCTAAAAAAGGAAGGCATCGCTTTCAATCTGATCATGGCCGGCAAGGGTCCGCATGAAGATGAGATCAAAGACAAGGTGAAGAAACTGGGGATTGAAGAAGACACCTATATCGTCGGTCATGTTTTGAGGGAAGATCTGCTGAATGGCTTGTATATGCTGGCGGACCTGTTTGTTTTCCCGTCGATCTACGACAACGGTCCGATGGTTGTTAGGGAAGCGGCGAATGCGGGAACTCCTTCGATCGTCGTAAGAGGCTCTTCGGCAGCGGAAGGCATCGACGATATGGTGAATGGCTTTTATTGCGAAGACGATTCCGCAAGTATTGCACAGGTCATCAGAAAGGCTTTTGCCGATCGGGAAAAGACGGCAATGATCGGCCTGGAGGCAAAGGAGACGATTCCGGTTGCCTGGGATGATCTGATCGATACGGTCATCGACCGTTACCAGTATCTCATTGATAAACGCAAAGGGCTCCTGTAGGGAGCTTTTTTGATATGTTATAATTTGAATAACAGAATATTAGTATAATAGGAGGAAATTTCATGGCAACACCACATAATGCGGCCAGTGCCGGTCAGATCGCCAAGACAGTTCTTATGCCGGGTGATCCTTTGAGAGCGAAATTTATTGCGGAGACTTTTTTGGAGAATCCGGTCGAGTTCAACTCGGTAAGAAACATGCTGGGTTATACCGGCACCTATAAAGGAAAGAGAGTTTCCGTCATGGGTTCCGGAATGGGCATCCCTTCCATCAGCTTGTATGCGCACGAGCTTTATGCCTTCTATGGCGTCGAGAACATCGTTCGTATCGGTTCCACCGGTACATACAAGGAAGACATCGATGTCTTTGAGACGATCATTGCCACCGGTTCCTTTTCCGAGTCATCTTACGCCAAATGCATGTGCGGCGATGAAAACAGTTTCCAATACCCGGATGCCGGACTCAATGAGAACCTGAAGAAAGCGGCAGAAAAGCTGGGCATCAGCTGCCGTGAGGGCCTGATCTGGTCATCGGATGTCTTCTACTATGATGAAAAGATGCTGCCGGGTGCTTTGCAGACGGCTATCGACAACAACCTCATCGCTGCCGAAATGGAATCGTTCGGTCTGTTTGCGACCGCAAAGAATCTGGGCAAAAAGGCTGCCTGCATTCTGACGGTTTCCGACAACATCATCACGCATGTTGAGACGACAGCAGAAGAGAGACAGTCCAAGCTGGTCGACATGATCAAGATCGCTCTGGAGGCTGTCGAGGCAGAATAATGAGAGTGCTCAATTTCGGTTCTCTGAACTATGACCATGTCTATGAAATGGATCATTTCACGGAACCAAAAGAAACGCAGTCCTCTTTGTCTTATATCCGCAATTTCGGCGGCAAGGGCTTGAACCAGTCGATCGCTTTGGCTAAGGCCGGAATGGAAGTCTATCATGCCGGCAAAGTCGGAAGCGACGGACAGGATTTCATCGACTATCTTGAAAAATACGGGGTCAGAACGGATTATCTGAAAAAGGACGACAACGAGGCAACGGGTCATGCGATCATCGAGATCTGCAAGGGCCAGAACCGCATCATCCTGCACGGCGGTGCCAACCGTTCCGTTGATGATGCCCTGGTCGATGAAGTGTTAAGTCATTTCGGCAATGATGATCTGCTTCTGATACAGAACGAGATCTCTGACCTCCCTTATCTGATTGATAAAGCTCACGAAAAGGGGATGACCATCGCCTTCAATACGGCACCGATGGATGCCGGAGTCTTTGAATATCCTTTGGACAAGATCGATATCTTCATCGTGAACGAGATCGAAGGTGCCGGTCTGGCCGGTATTGACAGCGATGAGAGCGATACGATCATTAAAGCGCTGCAAAAGCGCTTTCCTGACAAGAAGATCGTTTTGACCTTGGGCGAGAACGGTTCCTGTTTTATTCACGGGGAACAGATCGTCAGACAGGGGATCTATAAAGTGGACGTGGTGGATACGACGGCAGCCGGCGATACCTTTACCGGTTTCTTCCTGGCCTCCTATCTGAAAGACAAGGATGTGAAAAAGGCTTTGGAACTTGCGGCGAAAGCTTCATCGATCACCGTTGGCGGCAAAGGCGCGGCAATGTCGATCCCGGAGATAGGACAATTATGAAATATGTAGACATGCATTGTGACACCATTACCGGTCTTTACCGGAATAAGGGGTCACTCAGAGAAAACGATATGCACATTGATCTGGGCAAGATGAAAAAGGGCGAATGTCTCTTACAGAATTTCGCCATCTTTACCTATCTGCCCAAACAGGACGCAACCTTTACCAGAGCAGCCATCGATTATTATTATGAACAGATGGATGCCAACAAGGATCTGATCGCTCCGGCATATTGTTATGACGACATCATTAAAAACGAAACGAACGGTCTGATGAACGGCCTTCTGACATTGGAAGAAGGGGCGGTCATCGACAATGATCTGGCCAAGCTTGATGATTACTACAATCTGGGCGTGCGCATGATCACTTTGACCTGGAACTTCGCCAATGGAATCGGCTTCCCGAACTTCACTCCGGTGGAAGGAATGGAAAGGCCGGAGATGCTTCGGATCACCAACCAGAAGGACGGACTGACGGATTTTGGTATCCAGTATGTCAGAAGGATGGAGGAGCTTGGCATGATCGTCGATGTTTCCCATCTTTCCGATGCCGGCTTCTACGATGTGGTCAAGTATTCGACCAAACCGTTTGTGGCTTCCCATTCCAATGCCCGCAGCGTCTGCGGCGTTGCCAGAAACCTGACGGATGAGATGATCCGCCTGCTGGCAGAAAAGGGCGGTGTGACCGGTTTGAATTACTGTTCATCCTTCATCGATGACAACGATACCGGCTATACTTCCATCGCTTCCATGGTCGAACACGTCCGTCATATCGCCAAGGTGGGCGGCATCGACTGCATCGGCCTGGGTTCTGATTTTGACGGCATCGGCTCAACGCTGGAGATCAAAGACTGTTCGGGCATGCAGAAACTCTATGAGGCTTTAACGCCGTATTTCACGCAAGAGGAACTGGAGAAGATCTTCTACAAGAACGTCTTACGTGTTTATAAGGAAGTCCTCAAATAAACAAAACAAAAAAGATCCGCCTTCTGATCACGTTTGTGAAGTAAAGCGGATCTTTTTCTATGTCTTGATCAGGCTGCTGCTTCCTGTAGACATTCTTCCAGGGCGATGGAAAGTTTTTCCAGAAGCTCTTTCTTGTCTTCTTCCTTTAAGAAGGAATGTTTGACGGAATTGATATTCATCAAAATGAGGTCTTCGTATTCAAAGCCCATCTCATTGAGACAGTGATCGTATTCATCTTCCAGAGTGATTCTGGACATCGTCATGTTGTCGGTGTTGATGGTGATCGGAACACCAAGGGAATAGAGATTGTATGCCGGATGAAGTTCATAGGATTCCCTGGTCTGGCAATGGACGTTGGAAGTCGGGCAGATCTCTAAGGCGATGTCGTGATCGGCGACATAGCGGCTGAGATAAGGATTTTCATAGACATGGTGACCATGACCGATCCTGACTGCCCCCATATCGATGGCATCTTTAACGGTGCGCCAGTCCTGTGAATCGCCGGCGTGGCAGATCAAAGGCGTTCCCAGATCCTTCGCCGTTTTGAAAAGCGGGGCAAAATTGGAGAGGGGGACAAAGCCCTCGGCACCGGCCAGATCCATGCAGACGACACCCTTGTCAAGGTATTTGTGGGTGATCATGGCGGTTTCCATATTGGCATCCCAGTTGAGATCTTCGGTTCCGACGCACATCATGCAGCAGATGATGCCGATCTTTATTGATGGATTTTCTTCCAAGCCCTGTCTTCTGCCTTCCAGTACGGCTTCGATCGCCTGTGACTGGCTGAGGCCTTTGAGTGTATGCAGCTGCGGCGCAAAGCGGATCTCAGCGTAGGCCACACCTTGTTTGGCGATGTCTTCGATCAGCTCTTTGGTGATCCTTGCCAGGGATTCCTGATCCTGCATGACCTGCAATGGCGCATCGAACATCTTCAGATATTCATTGACACTGCCGGAGCGGGAACATTTTTCCATCCATGCCTCATAGCCCTCCAGGGTATCGGCAGGCATCTGTACACCTTGTTTCTGAACGAGTTCCCATATGGTGGAGGGGCGGAAGGATCCGTCCAGATGCAGGTGAAGGTCGACTTTCGGGAATGAATATTTCATATTATAATTACCATCCTTACAAAATCATTATAGCCGATGTTTTGCCTATGATAGAATAAAAGCGGCATATTAGGAAAGGATCATTTATGAGCGAAAAAAAGATAATTCCGGTCATTCTTGACGGTGATCCGGGTCATGATGATGCGATTGGCTGGGTCCTGGCTTCAACGATTCCCGATTTTGATATCCGGGCGATCACGACGGTTGCCGGCAACCAGACCCTGGAAAAAGTGACATACAATGCCAGAAGGATCGCTGCTTTGCTGCATCTGAACGTTCCGGTGGCCAAAGGCCGAAACCGGCCCTTATGTTCGGATCTGATCATTGCACCGAACTTTCACGGACAGAGCGGACTCGATGGTCCGATCCTTCCCGAACCGAAAAATGAACTATCCGATCTTTCGGCCGTTGAACTGATGGCCAAGGTCTTAAGAGAATCCGAGGAAAAAGTGACGATCATTACGACCGGCGCGCAGACCAATGTTGCCGCCTTGCTGCTGGCACATCCGGAATTAAAGGAAAAGATCGGCATGATCTCTACGATGGGCGGCGGACTTCGAAACGGCAACTGGACAGCCGGTGCCGAATTCAATATCCTGGTCGATCCGGAAGCGGCGCATGTCGTTTATCATTCGGGCCTGCCTTTGCAGATGTGCGGTCTGGATGTGACGGAAAAAGCCATCGTCTATCCGCAAGACTGGGAGAGGATAAGAAGTTTGAATAATCCGGTGGCAAAGATCGTCGCCGAATGGTTTGATTTCTTCTTTATTCATATGAAGTCGCTTGGCTGGGAGGGGTGCTGCACCCATGATCCCTGTGCCGTCATGTCTTTGGCACATCCGGAGATCTTCGATATACGCGACTACTATGTTGATATTGAATTGAGCGGCCGCTATTGCCGCGGGGCAACAGTGGCGGATTATAGAGGAAGAAGCGGTAAGAAG
Source organism: uncultured Bacillota bacterium (assembly GCA_900321955.1). The sequence continues at coordinate 7,266 of ONXX01000036.1, forward strand.
CCGAATTGCCGCTGTGTTGTCGGTCTCGATCGGGAGGCCTTTGTCGATCAGCTTGTGAAAGCCTGCGGCACTTTTGAAGGATGGGAGATCTGATATGAATAAGAAACCTGTTTGGATCGATACCGATACCGGTGTCGATGATGCCGTTGCCCTGGTTCTGGCTTCCACATTAAAGCAGATCGAACTGGTCGGTGCTTCGGCGGTTGCCGGCAACACTTCACTGCAAAATGCCTTCCGCAACTGCCGCAATGTCTTGAGCCTTGTCGGCAGGGAAGATGTTAAAGTTTTTCCTGGTGCAGATAGGCCACTGGTAATCGACCTGCATACGGCGGAATATGCCCATGGCCAGAATGGCTTAGGCGGGGCGATCATTCCGATGTCAAAGGCTCCTGAAGAGACAATGAAAGCCTGGGATGCCTTGTATGAAACGGCAAAAGAATATCAGGGCGAACTGATCGTCTGTGCGGTCGGTCCTTTGACCAATATCGCCATTGCGATCGCCAAGCATCCCGATATCGTCGGGATGATCAGGGAACTCAACATCATGGGCGGCGCGGCGGACGGCGGCAATGTGACGCCTTGCGCCGAGTTCAACATCTATTCCGATCCGCAGGCTGCGGAAGCTGTCCTTCGTTCCGGGATCAAAGTCAATCTCTTCGGCCTGGATGTGACCCATAAGGCGTATCTGACCGAGGAAGATGTCAAGGAGATTGCCGCGATCGGCAACAGAGTTTCCGATCTGTTCCGGGATTCGAAACGGTCGATGTTTGAACAGTGGAGGAAATTCTACGAGAAGGGCATTTGCGAACATGACTCCTGTCCGGTGATGTATACGGCATATCCGGACTGGTTTGAGGGTCATAAATGTGGCATTTATGTTGAAACTCAAGGTACAATTACTTTTGGTAAAACTGTAACGGACTTATGGACCGATTATAAATTCGAAGACCGTCACTGTCAGATCTTCCTGAATGTTGACAGGGACAAGTTTGTAGAAAGGATCAAAGAGGCCTACAGGTCGTTCTAGAAAGAGGGGAAAGAATGAAAACAGTTTGGGAAAAATATGATGCAAAGACAATGAAGAGCGTTATGGCTCTTTCCGAGGATTACAAGAAGTTCCTCGACAACGCAAAGACGGAAAGAGAAGCAGTAAACGAATCGATCGCCCGTGCAAAGAAAGCCGGATTCAAAGAATTCAAGGCACAGAAGAAAATCAAGGCCGGCGATAAATTCTATTTCAACAACCGCGGCAAATCATTGGCTTTATTCGTCATCGGCAAGAAGCCTTTGGAAGAAGGCATGAATATCCTTGGTGCGCATATCGACTCTCCGCGCATCGACTTAAAACCGAATCCTTTATATGAAGACAACGGTCTTCTGTTAATGGATACTCACTACTACGGCGGTATCAAGAAATACCAGTGGACAGCAAGACCTCTGGCTTTGCATGGTGTTGTCTGCAAGAAGGACGGCAGCAAGGTTGATGTCTGCATCGGTGAAAAGGACGATGATCCGATCCTGGAGATCTCCGATCTTCTGATCCACCTGGCAAAAGACCAGATGACCAAGCCTGGTTCCAATGTCGTTGAAGGTGAAGACCTCAACGCTTTAGCCGGCTCGATCCCGGCCAAGACCAAGAAGGAAGAAAAGGATCCGGTCAAGAAGAACATCCTCGATATCTTAAAGAAGGACTACGGCATGGAAGAAGAAGACTTCATCTCTGCCGAACTGGAGCTGGTACCTTCCGGCAAGGCCAGAGACCTGGGCCTGGACAGAAGCATGGTTATGGGCTATGGTCATGATGACCGCATCTGTGCCTACACTTCTTTGGCTGCGTTATTGGAATCTGTCGATCCGGAACGCACTTCCGTCTGCATTCTTACCGATAAGGAAGAGATCGGTTCGATCGGTTCCACCGGTGCACAGTCCGCTTTCTTCGAGAATGCGGTTGCCGAACTGATCAATGTTTCCACGGATTACTCCGATCTGAAAGTCAGACATGCTCTGGAAAATTCCCGCATGTTGTCTTCCGATGTCTCGGCTGCTTTTGATCCAAACTACGCACAGGTCAATGATCCGAAGAATGCCGCTTACTTCGGCAAGGGTATCTCCTTCAACAAGTATACCGGTTCCAGAGGCAAGTCCGGTTCCAACGATGCTCCGGCAGAGTTCATCGCCAAGATCCGCAACATCATGGACAGGAACGATGTCAGCTACCAGTTTACGGAGCTCGGCAGAGTTGACCAGGGCGGCGGCGGCACAATCGCTTATGTACTGGCTAATAAAAATATGGATGTCGTGCGGCGGCACAATCGCTTATGTACTGGCTAATAAAAATATGGATGTCGTTGATGCCGGCATCGCCGTGCAGAACATGCACGCACCTTATGAAACTGCATCTAAGGCAGATATCTACGAAGCATATCGCGCCTATAAAGTATTCTTAAAGGAAATGGATTAATGTTTCTCAATTATGAAGGCTCAGTTTTATCTTATGTAGCTTCGATCAGAAGATATTTTGGTCTGGCATCGAGCTACAGCCCTGATCCTTCGCTAAGCGACATCTTAGACAGACAAAGGCCTGAAAAGGTCTTTGTTTTGTTGGTGGACGGCATGGGAGCCAACCTGATCAAAAGAAAGCTTGCGGCAGACAGTTTTTTGAACCGCAATCTGCTGGCCAAGACCAATACGGTCTTTCCTTCTACCACGACCGCGGCAACCAGTGCGATACGAAACGGCCGCCCGCCATGTGAAAACGGCTGGCTAGGCTGGTCACAGTATCTGAAGGAAGCGGATGACATCATCATCCCTTTCCGCTCGATGGGTTTCTACAATGATGTCTGCTATGAGAAGGATATTTTCAAACGCTATGTGCCGATCCCGACGACCGAAGAGGAATTAAACAAGGCCGGCATTGAAGCCAGGATCCTTTTTCCTTCCTTTGAAGAGGACGGCTGCGAGGATTTTGATGAGATGTGCTGCCGTCTGGCGGATTTCTCCTATTCCGATCAGTATCGCTATATCTATGCCTATTGGGACAAGTACGATACCTATATGCATGAATACGGACCTTCTCACAAGATCTGTGATTCCTATCTCGAACACATCAATTACGAGATTGAAAATCTGGTAAACAATCTGAGTGAGGACACGATGCTGATCGTTACGGCGGATCATGGTCAGGTGGATATTCACCGTCATTTCAATCTCTGCCGTTCCGAATTTGAGAAATATCTTGTCCGAAGACCTTCTCTGGAACAGCGGGCAATGTCTTTGTCCATCCGCAAGGGAATGGAGAAGGAATTTGAGAAGCGT
>ONXX01000090.1 GCA_900321955.1 uncultured Bacillota bacterium
GCCCTCGTGCGTCTGACCCAGAAGCTCATTAAGGATGATGGCCGACAGGTCGGCGAGACGCGCTTCCACTACGTTGACGAAAACATGATCGCCACACCTTCCATTGCGGTCTCCCAGATCAAGAAGGAGATCACCAATATGGCTTACATTGCGATTGAAAACTTCAATCTGGCCATGGATATGATCAAGAAGGTTGACCTGAGTGAAAAAGAAAAATTTGAAGCCAACGAGAAAGAACTCAATTTCTTGAACAGAGCTTTAGTTGATTTTGCCGCCAAACTGACGGGTAAGCATAACATCGATAAGAACGACTATCTCTATCTTTTGTCGACCTATCGGACGATTGCCGATTTTGAAAGAATCGGTGATTATTCGGAAAACATCATGGAATATGCGGAGGCCTTAAAGGAAAGCGGTGAGTCGTTTTCGGAAGACATCATCAAACAGATCGATGAACTCGATGATCTGATCAACCACCTTTGCGATGTCACCATCGAAGTCTATACCGGCGCAGTCAGCCGTGATAACAAGGCAGCTGAGCAGCTGGAAGAATCGATCGATGTTTTGACGACCAAGATGAGTGAAGACCACATCCAACGCATGAACAAGGGCGATTTCTCTGCCAATGTCGGTGCGCAATATCTGAAACTGGCAAGAGATGTCGAAAGAATCGGCGATCACTTGATGAATATCAATACGAAAGACTACATCGTATCCCACTAGAAAGGAAAAGCGGATGGAACTTATCTGGTTATTGTTGAATGAATTTGAGATAAGCAGCGACAAGCGCAAAAAGCGTCTTTTCCTTCTTTGCAACACCATTGCCTTTCTTTTGATCGGTGCGCTTGTGGCTTTTGTCGTCAATCTGATCCATCCGATCAGCATCGACTGGATCATCTGCATCATCGCCTATATCGCCTGCGGCGTAGGCTATATCGGCGGCATCTTCTTTCTTTATAAAAAAGGGTAAACCGAAAAGGTTTCATTCTGTTTCAATTGGTCTAAAGGCGGTTCCTGGTTTATCTCGGAAGAGGACGGAAAGAAAGCCGGTCTTACCTTGCAAAACGAAGACAAGACCCGGGTTCCTGGGCTTATCTCTACAACAGCGGCGACTACTACTGGAAGGGACAGAAAGTGTCGATGACAGAAGCCAACGCCATCGTTCATTTCACCAACGATAGGGGGTATCAACCCGATACCTTGGAAGAAGCTCTGAAGTATTCCAACTGATCTATTTTACATAGATTTTACATTTGTATAAGCCATATTGACACTCCACTTATATTAAAATGGTAATAATTGGGAGTGATACAATATGGACTTTTTCAGTATCCTGGCAATGGTCGGCGGTCTGTCGCTATTCATGTATGGAATGAATACGATGGGCGACGGCCTATCAAAACTGGCTGGTGGCAAACTGGCAAGCATTCTTGAAAAACTGACTTCAAAGAGGATCTATGCGGTCATACTGGGTATGGTGGTGACCGCGGTCATCCAGTCATCCTCGGCTACAACGGTCATGGTTGTCGGTTTTGTCAATTCAGGCATCATGAACCTGAATCAGGCAGTGGGCATCATCATCGGTGCCAACATCGGTACGACATTAACATCCTGGCTTTTATCTTTAGTCGGTGTGGAAGGCGGCAACTTCTTCATGAACCTGCTCAAACCTTCTTCTTTATCGCCGATTATGGCCTTGATCGGAATATTAATGATCATGTCCAAGAAGAGCCAGAAAAGCAAGGACATCGGCAGCATCTTCATCGGTTTTGCGATTTTGATGTTTGGCATGGAGACGATGTCCGATGCAGTCAAACCTTTAGCCGATGATCCGAATTTCACCGGTATCCTGACCCGCTTCTCCAATCCTTTCCTCGGAGTAAGCATGGGCGCCATCCTGACGGCGATCATCCAGTCTTCTTCAGCCTCCGTCGGTATCTTACAGGCTCTTTGTACGACAGGCGTCATCACCTATGCGGTGGCCGTCCCGATCATCATGGGACAGAACATCGGTACCTGCTTTACAGCCATCCTTTCTTCCGTCGGCGCCAACGTCAACGCCAGAAGGGCTTCCTTCATTCACATGTATTTCAACCTGATCGGCACGATCATTTTCATGAGTGCCTTCTATTCATACAACGGCATCGTCGGCTTCCCGTTTATCAATGACGTGGTCAAGGCCAGCGATGTAGCTCTGATTCACTCGATCTTCAACGTGACCTGCACGATCATCCTGTATCCGATGGCTGATTTATTGGTCAAACTGGCAACCTGGACAGTCAAGGATGTCGATAAGAGCGAGACAGAAGGAAAGAAACTGGGTCTCGATGAGCGATTCTTACAACAGCCTTCCTTTGCGATCCAACGCTCGAGAGCCGCTCTGGAACAGATGGCAAATCATGTTTCCAAATCGTCTGAACTGGCCAGTGATCTGCTTTCCTCCTTTGATGGCGATAAGGTCAAAGAGGTCTACAGCATTGAAGACCAGATCGATGAATATGAAGACGCGCTCGCTTCCTATTTATTGAAGCTTTCCGATAAGCAGTTAAGCACGGAAGACAACAACTCGATGTCGCTGATCTTACATTCGATCGTTGATTTAGAGCGCATCTCTGATCATTGCAACAACATCAGTGAGAATATGGAGAACCTGCACAACAAGAAGCATTCCATTCCGGAAGTGACACTGAAGGAACTGGCCGTCCTGTCTTCTGCCGTGCGTCAGGTCGTCCATTATGCGACCAACGCCTTAAAGAATGAAGACTACGGCATTGCCATCGAGATCGAACCGCTGGAACAGGTCGTCGATGATCTCTCCAAGACGATTCGGCAGAGACACATCCAGCGTTTAAAGAACGGTTACTGTTCGATTGAAACCGGTCTGGTCATTGAGGATACGCTGATCGATCTGGAACGGATCTCCGATCACTGTTCCAATATCGCCATCGCGATCATCGAATTGAAGAATGAGAACCTCGATTCCCATTCCTATCTTCTGTCTTTATCCAAGAGCGATGACTCCACCTTCGCTCAGATCTACAACGCCTTCAAAGCAGAGTATTATTTGGATGGCAATGATGATATAGTTACAAAGGAAAACTAATGGCACTTATCTACATCGTCGAAGACGACAGCAACATCCAGGAGATCGAAGAATACGCCCTCAAAAATGCCGGACACAGTACCCGGACCTTTTCCGATGGGGCTTCTTTATTTCAGGAGATGAAGACGGCTTTGCCCGACCTCATCGTTTTGGATATCATGCTGCCGGACATGAACGGCAATGAGATCTTAAGCCAGATCAAGTCCGATAAGCGGACCAAGTCCATTCCGGTGGTCATGGTGACCGCCAAGACGGCCGAGATCGATGCCGTCCGTTCCTTTGACTACGGTGCCGATGAATACATACGCAAGCCTTTCTCTTTGATGGAATACATTTCCCGCATCAATCGTCTTTTGAAAGAGGACGAAGATGACGCTGATAAGGTCTTAGGCGATATCCGCATCGATATGAAAAAACATCAGGCCTATGTCCATGAGGAAGAGATCGCTTTGACCTATAAGGAATTTGAATTATTGCTGCTTTTAGTCAAGAACAGCGGCATCGTCTTATCCAGGGAAAAGATCCTGGAAAAGGTCTGGGGCTATGACTATGAGGGCGAATCCAGAACGCTGGATATGCATATCGTGTCACTGCGCCAGAAGATCGCTGCTTCGCAACATAAGATCCGCACGGTCAGAAACGTCGGGTATGTCATCGAATGAGACAGCGGATCAATAAAAATCTGATCCTGATCGCCTTGCTGGCGGTACTGGCCAGCGTCATCAGTATCACCTATATCTATTACGGCATGTTTCAGGAGCGGGTACGTTCCGATTTGGAAGTCTGTATCGAGCTCTTAAAGGATACCCACTATCTGGAATCGCCCGATATCGATCCGGAGGCCATCGATCTCAAGACCGATATCCGCGATTTACGAGTCACCTGGATCTCCGAGGATGGTCATGTCTTATATGACAACGACAACACGGCGGCAAAACTGGAAAACCACCTCAACCGCAGCGAGATCATCGATGCGATCAATACCGGCAAGGGGGAAGCGGTCCGTGTCTCCGATACGATGTCGGTCAATACCTTTTATTATGCCTTGCGCTTAGACAACGGGACGATCCTTCGTGTTGCCACGGAAGCCCAGTCGATCTTCGTGGTCTTTGCCGGGGCAGCACCGGCGATCCTGATCATCGTCTTGATCATCGTTATGGTCTGCGTCCTCTTGTCACAGGTCTTGACCTCGCAGATCGTCAAACCGATCGAAAACATCGCCGAAAACATTGACCGGCCCAATCTGGAAGCACCTTACAACGAGCTGCGTCCTTTCCTCAATAAGATCAAGCACCAGCACGAGACGATCTTGGAGAATGTGCAGGTCAAACAGGACTTCACTGCCAACGTCTCCCATGAACTCAAGACCCCTTTGACTTCCATCTCCGGCTATGCCGAGCTCATGGAGTTTGATAAGGAAGCGACGAAGCAGCAGAAGCACTTTGCCGGCGAGATCCGCAAGAACGCCAACCGTCTCTTAAAGCTCATCGAAGACATCCTTTATCTTTCCAAGCTGGATGACCAAAGCCGGCAGATCGAAATGGACAGGGTGGATTTACGAAACGTGGTGAAGCGCTGCATCAATGAGGCGGCGATCGCCATGGCGGAACGCAGGATCAAGCTCAGTTCCGATCTGGATGAGTGCTATGTCCGTGGCAATGAGGACATGTTGTATGAACTGGTGGAAAATCTCATTCAGAATGCGATACGCTACAACGTCGAAGGCGGAACGATTTTCGTTTCATTGAAGAATGTCGGTGAAGAGGTCAAACTCACCGTTAAGGACAGCGGCATCGGCATACCGGAAAAAGATCAGGCGAAGGTCTTTGAACGCTTCTATCGCGTCGACAAGAGCCGTTCGAAAAAGACCGGTGGTACCGGCCTTGGTCTGGCGATCGTCAAGCACATCGCCGAGATTCATGGAGCTGCAATAGACCTTCAAAGCAAGGAGAAAGAAGGGACGGCCATCACGGTCACCTTCCATTAAGACGAAAACGGAAATTTCCGTTTTTTTCTTTGCAACAACGGCAGGTGAAATAGTAGTATTATAGTACTTGTGAAACGTTCAAGAAGCGCTGCGGTATGTGAAAGAATTGCCAAGACAGCCATCGTTCCGAAAGGGAAAACGATGACCGAGGTCATCCTGAAACATCGCCGCAATAAGGGAAAAAAGAAATACAAACTGCCTCTTTTGTTTCAGATCAGGGACAAGGGAAAGATCGATGATGTCATCGGTGCCGATATGCAGTTATTCTACATGAATGTGGAATCAGACAGCGACAAACTGATCGTCTATCTTCATGGCGGGGCCTATGTCGAGGAGATGCTGCCGTTTCATTGGCTGATGCTGGACAAGATCACAGCGAATGTGGACGCGACCTTCCGCAAGGTCTTAAAGTATTATCCGGACAAAAAGATCATCTTCATGGGTGATTCGGCCGGCGGCGGTCTGGCCTTAGGTTTAAGCATGTATGTGGCTTCAATCGGACTTATGGTACCGGATAAGCTGATCCTTTTATCCCCTTGGGTCGATCTGCTTATGGACAACCCGGAGATCAAGAATTATCTGAAAGTCGATCCGACCTTGAAGTACGATGATCTGAGTGTCGATGCTGCCTATTGGGCAAACGGGACCGATTTAAAGGATTATCGGCTCTCGCCGATCTATGGCGATCTGAGTGTATTAAAGGATGTGTCCTTGTTCTGCGGTACCCATGAATTCTTCTATCCGGATATCGTGAAGTTTTCCGCTATGTTAAAAGAAAAGGGAGTCAAAAATTCCCTGTATGTGGGGGAAGGACTCAACCACGTCTTCCCGGCTTTCCCGATACCGGAAGCCGATCTGGCGATCAGGGAAATTGTCAAACTGATTCAGGAAGTTTAAGCTGCTTATAAGGCGGCTTTTCATTTTGTTACGATTTGTGTCTAAATGTGCATTTCGATTGAATCCCTTCTTTGAAACAAGTAAAGTAAACTCAAAAGGAAGGGGAGCTATACAATGGAAATTATGGAGGTCATGGAAAAAAGGCACAGCGTCAGGCAATACAAGGACAGCCCGATCGATGAAA
>ONXX01000034.1 GCA_900321955.1 uncultured Bacillota bacterium
TTTAATTCCTTGAATGATTCAAGCTTATCCAGATTGACCCAATTAACCATATTGATCCTTTCTTTCTATTCAATTACGTCTCTATTTTACAATACTTCGGCGTTGAACTTTTGCTAAATCGATCAGGATTCTTTCTCTTGAATGTTATGCACAGAATCTCATAAAATCCATGATGGAATCTCCGTTCAGTCTCGTCTTTACTAAATCAGATAATTCAGTTCGTAACAGTACTTTTTTAAAATTGAAAAAATATATGGATAATTAAAAAGAACAGGGTGTAAATCGAAAGTTCAGATGGTATCATAATTGATGTTTACACCACTACGGTGTGCAGTTTATCAGAAAGAAGAGGATCATCTATGGCTATTCTTCAGGCAATCGTATCCGCAGTAATACTCGGAGTCTTATATTACCGAATGATCATAAGAGAAAAACCAACGCCGATCTCCTGGCTTCAGGCACTCACCCCGGTCGGCTTCGGCATGGCTTCCACGATGCTTTCCTTTTACGTGCTCATCGGCTTATCCGTACTGCTCAATGCGCTGAATCTCACTCTTGGCGATGTTCACCCGTTTGTCCGGTCGATGTATCTGGGATTTCTGATGGCAGGCGGTCCGGAAGAGATCACAAAGTTTGCGTTCATCCTCATTACGGTTTTCCTGTTTCGCAAAAAGATCAGAAACGTCTATGAATACATTCTCATCGGCGCTGCCGTCGGCATCGGCTTCACCCTTCCTGAGGAATTCGGCTATGGCGAAGAAACGCAGGCCTCCCTCTTCCGTCTGATGACACTGGCAGGACATATGGTATATGGCATCATCATGGGTAAACATCTCGGTATCGCCAGATACAACAAGCTCAATGAGAAACCGCGCTTCTTACAGTATGTGCTTTCCCTGCTGATTCCGATTCTGCTTCACTCCTTATATGACGCTTGCACATCGGGCAACCTCATGATTCTCAGTGAAGATTCAGCCCTTCAGGATCAGGGCATCAACTTCGGTCTGATCGCCGTCGGCGTGCACTTCATCGCCCAGTTTGTCATCCTCTATCTTGTGAAGAAAAACACGCAGAAGTATTGTGACATGGTCTTTCTTGAAGAGGTCGCTGAAGTTCAACAAACCGCTGAACCGAAGCAGAATACAAAAAATGAAGAAACAGAAATAAAGGATCAGGGAGAATAATTCCTGATCCTTTTTACACAACAGTAAAAGAGTTATATCTTAGATCCGCACCGTCAGAACATTGAGACCCAGCAGATTCTGGTAATTGACATCCTTCATGATCTTATAGATCATCCGGATACCGATGTTCTTGGTCGGATCGTCATTGGCGGCAATCTTGGAACGCTCCTTCGGGTCAAACGGGATGCAGTCATCCTTTAAACGCAGGATGACATCTTTACTGCCGTTGACGACTCTGATATCGATGGAGTGCTTTTTCTTGTCCTTGATAAAGCCGTGTTCGACAATATTGCCGGCCATCTCTTCCATTGCCAGACCGGCCAGATAGGCCTTCTTGGCATCGATGCCCCTTTCAAGACAGAAGTTCTGTACCTTTCTGGAAACTTCCAGGACTTCTTCGATCGTCTTCACCGAGAAATCGAGGCGGTCTTCCTTTTTGGCACCGAAGTTATCCGGAATGACCATCAGATCCTCCACACTCTTTGGCATGCGCTTGTTCATAAACCAGGCATAGCCGATGATATACAGGGTTGTCACCACGCCGTTTAAAACGTTGGCGATACAGACACCGTTGACACCAAACGGACCGATCAAAAGGAAGGAGAAGACGACAACATCCACGATGCCGTCGATGACTGACAAGGTATTGACGTAGACCTGTTTATCAAAGGCCTGGCCGAAGTTCAGGAAATGTAAGAGGATGAGCGATAACGGCATACACAGCGGCAGGATCCTCAAGCAGTTCGCTGTCAGCTGATGGACTTCGAGAGCCGGATCGAGGAAGTAGAAACCGGCAAGCGGTGAAGCAAGCAGAATGATGACCACATCGATCGCACACATCAGCGGAACATAGTAACGGAACATGACCCGCATGATATCCACTAAGGAATGACGGTCTTCTTCACCAACCGAGATCGACATCAATAAGCGTGACACTGCTGCCATGCCTGCCGGGATGGCCCAGAAGACACCCAACAGATTATTTGCCGAGGCAAAGGCGGAAAGACCCATGCTGCCGGTATGGATCTCCAAGAGCTTATTGACGATGAGGCCTCTGCCGGCCTGATAGATATAGGTTGCCGAACCCGGAAAACCGATGCGCACGATCTCCTTGCAGCGGCTCCAGTTTAATTTCTTAAAGGTGAATTTGAGAAGCGAATCTTTCGTGAAATAGTATTGTGCCAAAACCAGCGTATAGACCCACATGCCTAAAGAGGACGCCAGGGCCAGACCCAGTTCCTCCATGCCCAAGACGGTGACAAACAGATAATTCAAAACCAGGTTGACAGCAATGTAGACTAAAGAAGAGACAAAGGTGCGCCGGCTCTTGTTTTCCATCGAGAGGAAGACCGGCAACTGGCCACCGATAAAAGTCGGAATGAGTCCCACGGCCTGGCCAGCCAGATATTTTCCAAACAGCGGCTGCAGTACTTCATCAGAGGTAAAGAGCTTTGCCCCGCCAAAAAGGATCAGTCCCACAAAGATGACGATCATCACGATCGAAGCGATGAATGACACCAACATATCCAAAGAAAAGACTTCCTGCAGTTTTTCTTTATCGTTTCTGCCTAAATACTTGCCGCAGATGATCGCGCTGCCGCCGGAAAACAAGAAAGCCAGAGAACCGATCAAAGTTGCGATCGGGCCATATAAACCGATTGCCGACATCGACTGATAGCCGACAAAATTGGAGGCAAAATAGCCGGAAACGATGCCGTTGATCGCGCCGATCATTGCCAAAAGGATCTGAATCGGCAGCAGTTTGAACATCAATTTCTTTATAATCTGCAGATTGCTTTCGATTTTTTCCATAAAATCACCCTCAATAATATTTTACTTTGTTTTCACATGGCGATGTTATAATTACTTTGGTGAGGTAAATTCCTCAATTTAAAAGGAGAAAATTGCTATGGTAGAAAACAAGATCTTAAGCGATGACGATCTCAGTTCCGTTGCCGGTGGTGCTTCAAGCCTCAAAGTTATCGGCCGTGCCAGAGTCGTCACAACCAACCTGAATATCCGCAGTTCTTATTCCAAGAACTCCCGCCTCATGGGCCAGACCAATGAGCCGGCTTCTTACGATGTATACGAGATTGTCCAGAATGAAGGTTACATCTGGTATCGCATCGACGCCGACAAATGGATCGCCAATGACGGCACTTGGGTCGTATTTACTTCTAAATAATGCAAAACAAAAGGGCGCAAGCCCTTTTTCTTTTGTTTCAGATCTCAGATATTGATCGCTTCAAAAATCTCGATCTCCATCTCTGGATAGAGTTTCTGTATTTCTTTCTTCAAAGCTTCCATATCTGCTTCCGGATCCTTGGCATCATATTTATAAACCAAGGCAAAGGAGATCTTCTTTCGCCGGAAAGAAACCCGGAAAGACTGAATGCGGCTGATGTCTTCGTGTTTCATCACGATCGGCAGGATCTTGTCATAGATCTTATCGGCTTCCGGCTGATCGATCTTGATGCCGCTGATTCCGACAGAAGTCAGAGTCATACCCAATTCTTTTGCCTCATCTTTGAGGTGTTGAGAAAGTTCGGTGATCCTGGAAGCCTTCATGTCTTCATCGACTTCGATGTCGACCGAACCGATGTAGTTGTTTTCCCCGTAATTATGAATGACTAAGGAAGAGACGTTGTAGACGTCTTTTTCTTTAAACAGCATCGTCGTGATCTTCTTGCGGAAGTCGGGATCGGCTGGCGCACCGACGATCTTGTTCATGGACTCGATCAGCATCTCCACGCCGGCCTTCAAGATCAAAGCGGCAATGATGACACAGAGATAATCTTCGATATCAATACCGAAGGCCTTATAAACGACGATGGAAATCAGAACTGCAGCACCGATGCCCACATCGGACATCGCATCGATACCGGCCATGATCATCGCTTGCGAATTCAGGCGCCTGCCGGCGTCCTGCTGTTTCTTGCCAAGATAGAATTTGACAGCCATTGACACCACTTCAACCGCAACCACCAGGAAGCTGAAGTTTGGCGCTTCGCCCGGATACAGGATCTCCTTGATCGCATCGAACATGGATTTGAGTCCGATGCCCATGACCAACATCGTGACGATCATCGAACACAGATATTCCAATCGACCAAAACCAAAAGGATGGTCCTTGTCGGCCTTCTTGTCGCTCAGTCTTGCAAAGACCAGGATCAAAGCAGAAGAGATCATGTCGGCCATCGAATTGACGCCATCCAAAGTCACCGCTGCCGAACGGGCGATCGTACCGACCGTGATCTTGGCTGTTGCCAGAACCAGGTTCACAGCGATGGCGATGATGTTAAAACGGATAATCTCCTTATTTCTGTCGTCTCTCACAGCTTCCATATTAGTTCAATTATACCATCTCGTACCTTCTTCTTTGCGGCACGACTTGGCTTTCTATAATACAATATTGCTGTGAAACTTTTAAAGGAGAAAAGATGAGCCACATCATCATCGGTGCCTACGCCCATGTCGATGGCGGCAAGACCACCCTGTCGGAAGCGATTCTGCATAAATGTGCTGTGCTTCGCTCTTTCGGCCGCGTCGATCACGAAGACTCTTTTCTCGACTACAACAGCTATGAACGAAGAAAAGGCATTACGGTCTTCACCAAGGAAGCCCGCTTTTCCTATAAGGACAAAGACTACGTCTATGTCGATACACCAGGCCACCTCGACTTTGTCGGGGAAGTCAACCGCAGCTTTGAGATCCTGGATGCAGCCATCGTTATCATCGATGCTTCTTCTCCCTTGCCGGCGGATACGATCTCCCGTTTCCGCTATCTCAAGACTCTTCGCATCCCTGTCCTGCTCTTCTTAAACAAGATGGACATCGCCCATCGTTCCTTGGAAGAACTGATCAAAGATCTTTCTAAAGACCTGGATGAAGCGATCGTTTCCTATGAAGACATTCAAGAAGCATCTGCCCTCAATCACGAAGAGATCCTCGATGCATACTTACAAGACAACGAAATCGAAGATTCCTATATCATCGAAGATTTAAAGGAAGGACTGCTCTTCCCGGTCTTTGCCGGATCTGCCCTGCACGAAGAAGGCATTGATCCGCTTCTGGATTTCATCGACCGCTATATTGAAGTACCCAAAGACAATGGCCGCTTCAAAGCCTACATTTATAAAGTTGACGACTACGCCCGCCTCAAGATCTTTTCCGGTACTTTAAAGACCCGCGACGTCTTTGGCGATTACCAGATCTCCCAGATCGTTCAGTTCAATGGCAACAAGGCCAATCAGGTCAAGGAAGTCAAAGGCAACGATCTCTGTGCCGTCAAAGGCCTGCAGGGTCTCAAAGCCGGTACCTATTTGCCATCCCTGCTCTATCAGGAGAATAAACAGGGCGATTCGCTCACCTATTCCTTACTGAGTGATCTGGATTCAAGTGAGCTCTATCGCCGTATTTCCGTCTTGAATGAGGAATTCCCCGAATTACATATCACCTTGTCCGACAAGGTCTCCATCGACCTTTTGGGTGATCTGCAGAAGGACTTCATCAAGACCTTGGTCAAGGAACGCTACGACATCGATGTCGCTTTTTCCGATCCTCTCATCTTCTATCGGGAAGCCGTGGAAGAAGAAGTCTATGGCGTCGGCCACTACGAACCTCTGCGCCATTACGCGGAAGTCCTGGTCCGCTTACGTCCAAACTCGACATTCCGCATCAAAGGCAAAAAGGAATTCTCCGTCCTCATCGATTATCTGGAACACTACCGCCCCTGCGGTCTTTTGACCGACTCGCCTTTGGACAAGACGGAGATCGAAATCGTCGACATCCGCACCCATCTCAAGCACACCGAAGGCGGCGACCTCATCGAAGCTCTCAACCGGGCGATCCGTCAGGCCCTCTTCAAGACTAAGACTGTTCTTCTGGAACCCTACTATCTGGTCTGTCTCAAGGCCGATCCCAAGGTCCTCAACGCCCTCATCTCGCAATTGTCTTCTTCCAGACTGGTCTACGACATCGAAGAAGACACCATCATGGCCAAGGTACCGAAGTTACAGTACAATGACCTGATCCTTTCCTTAAAGAGCCGCTTCAAGGACGACTTTTCCCATGAGATCCTTTCTTCTTTTTATGATCGCTGCAACAATGAAACAGAAGTCATCCAATCGATCGGCTATGACTATCGCTCCGACTTATCCAAACCGGTCGGTTCCATCTTCACCCGCAACGGCGCCGGCACCTATTTCCCACCGGAAGAGGTCGAAGAGAATATGCATATGGAACTACGCAACTACATCGCCAATTACAGCGAACCGGTCAAACACAATCCGCGAAGCATCAACGAAGAAGAACTCAAGCGCGTCTGGAACTCACTCTATAAGCCAAGACCCCGCTACATCGAGACAAACAAGGAAAGACAAAGCGAACGCAAGGAAAGCTACACGCCACCCAAACCCCTTCTTTATCTGGTGGATGGCTACAACGTCATGCATGCCCTGGAAGATGTCTCACTCGACAATCTGACGATGGCCAGAGAAAAGGTCATCGACCTGGTCTGCGATTTTTCCGGCTATGTGGCCGCCGACTGCGTCCTTGTCTTTGACGCCTATCTGCAGGATGCCTCCAGAGTTGCGGTCTCGCAGCGCGACAACATCTCCATCGTCTATACCAGAACCGGCCAGACGGCGGATATGTACATCGAAGCCAAGTCCAAGGAACTGTCCGACAAGTATCGGATCATCGTCGTGACCTCCGATGCTCTGGAACAGCTCTCGGTCTTTTCTTCCGATGCCTTCCGTCTATCTTCGAGAGAATTCCTGGCCCGCTATCACAATATGCGCAAAAACATGACCCATACAGAAAAGGTCTCCAACCGTCCTTTGGAACAGTTAAGAGACCTTCTGGATTACTGAGGTTTCTGAAAAGAAACCTTTTCTATTGTTTCTTGATCAGATTGCTGACCAGATCGATATACTCTTCTGTAAACCTTCTGGTATCGACATCGAGTGCCACGTGGTGTCTCTTTCTTGGCAGATTGAGCTCTTCAAAATAAGAGATGGTTCTGCCGCTTTCTTCTGCCGTCAGGTTGCAGGCAAACCAGTTGGTGATGATGCTTGGATCATAGGAGGCAAAGGCCGCCAGTGGATCATGCATCGCACCGCCGGTCTCTTCCCCACCCAGCTCTCTTACATAGTAATAGCGGGCAATCTCATAGAGATCCTTGCCTGCCTCATTGATATCCTTCCACTCCTTGATGTCCGAGACCTTGAATAAAGTCTTGTGCGTGGCATCAAGCGGTACCAGATGAAGATCCAAAGAAGATCCCAAAGCGATCTTGGCGGAAAGCGGATCGGATATGATGTTGGCTTCCGCATAGATCGAGGCATTGCCTCTTGTCGTCAAGGCACCGCCCATGATGGTGATATCGCCGACTTCCTTTAAGGCGGCTTCATCTTTTTCAATACATTCTGCCAGATTGGTCAAAGGACCGACAAAGACCAGATGGAGGTCTTTTTTATATTGACGGGCAGACTCCAGTATGAAGTCGACCGCACTCTTTTCTTCGATCTTCCCCTTCATCGGACCCAGATCGACGTTGCCGATGCCATTGTCGCCATGGATGGCGTTGGACTTGGCGTGGCGCTCATAGTGATCGCTGACGCGGCTGTGGCTCGCACCCTTGTAGACACCGATCTCACCTTTGTGAAACAGTTCCAGGATCAGCTTACTGTTGGTGGCTGCCATATCCAGATCGACATTGCCAAACGTCGTCGTCACGCCCAGCAGTTCAATGTCCGGATTGGCCAGGATATAGGTGATCGCCAGTGCGTCATCGACACCGGTGTCACAGTCAATGATCATTTTCATTTTTGCCATTGTTTCTCCTTAAAAAATGCATACATCCTTCGATATATGCATTCTGATATTAAATTGCCAGCGAGTCGACCTTGGCGGTGTACTCGATCAGTTGTTTCTTGTAGTGTTCGATCTTCTCGGTCTGGTCCGGTGTGCGCTTGATCGTCCGGCGCAAAACGCGGGCATAACCTAAGACCTTGGCCTTGTTCATGACCTCTTCCTTGTAGGCAGCGTCCTTGCCTTCAAAATAATCATCCATCAGCTGATTCAGAATGTAGCCGGCATTTTCCCAGTCGATCTTCAAAAAGTTGGTGACTTCCTTCTGATCGAGCTCACCGAAACCACGGTAAGCCAAAAAGATGGATGCAAATTCAAAGATCGGATTGCCGGCCGACAGGGTATCCATATCGATCAGGATCGCTTCGCCGTTGGCGTAATGGACGTTGTTGGTATGATAATCGCCATGGATCATCTTGAAGGATTCCGGGATCGCTTCGACCATCGAAAGTAATTTCGTATAAGTCTCTGTTGGGATATGACCTTCCAGATATTTTATTCTCTCCAAGGTTTCTTCCTTGGCGCTAGGCAAGAGACCCGGCTTGACGGAAGTCTCGTGGATCTCCTTCAACATATCGGAGAAGACCTTGATGTACTTTTCGCGGTTCTCCGGTTCAGCGACGATCAGCTTGGTCAATGATTTTGCCGACAACATCTCAAAGACCGAACCATACTTGTCACCAACGCGGACCACATCAAACGGAATCGCCGTGTTGATGCCTAAGACCAAAGCCGTTCTTGCCAGTTCACGTTCCCGCTTGATGGCATCCAAGGCATCGGAGTTCTTGTAGACCTTGATGATCGTATCCGGGTTGAGACGGTAGACCACACCATTGGAACCTTCGCCGATGATCTCGCAGCCTTCGACCGACATCTTGCGGAAGGCCTTGGAAATGTCCATCATCTCGGCAAAGCCGGTCATTTCAAAGATGTCGTAGATCTCACTGGAACAGTTGATGATCTTGAAATCCGCTTCTCTTTTCTTCAGCTTCAGGATCTGGCGTAAACCGGCACTGGAGATATAAGTCAGATCATCCAGATCCAGAACCAGCTGACCATCGGGATAGGTCTCGCGGATCTTCGCCACTTCCTCGCCGAACTGATCGGCATTATTGGTATCCAGCGTTCCCTCCGGGTAGATCGTCAGTATATTGTTTTCAAACGTACTCTTCATACTTTATCTCCTTCGTGTATTTGCCAAAGATCGTATCGATCAGGAAGCAGTACTCCTTATAAACGGAATAGTCACAAAGATCACTTAACGCTCTTCTTAATTCATCGTGATACCAGTAGTGCATCAGTGGATCTTTCATATTGAAGACCTGCCAGAAGTCTTCGCCCTTATCCAGTAAACCCAGATGCAGGCTTCGTAAGTTGGAGACTTTATCAGCCAGACAGACCATCTTCGCACCGATGTCCTTACTTTTGGCCATCAGATCGATGGTCTCCCTTTTCCTTTCCTTCCAGGTCTGTTCTTTATTTATATTATCCCTTTTATCTTCCGATTCATAGGACACCAGGTCGGTAACTCTGGAACCAAAGGTTTCCTTGATCTCTTCGATCGTCACATCGGTATCCTCCACCGTATCATGCAGAACAGCAGCGCATAAGACTTCGTCGTCCTTACTCATCAAGGATACAAGGGAGAGCACTTCGATCGGGTGAAAGATATAGGGCTGTCCGTTGCCTTTACATGGGCTTTGGCGGCAAACAGGATCGCTTCGTCGATCATTTGATCTTCTTGGACATGATGAAGCGGTTCTCATTGCCCTTCCTTTCATAGCTGCATTCATCCATCGACTTCTTGACCATCAGGATGCCCAGACCGCCGATATCCCGATCTTCCGGTGCCAGCGTAATGTCCGGATCCTCGTTCTCCAATGGATTGAACGGGATACCGCTGTCCACGGTGTAGACGTAGATGCGGTCTTCGTCAAAATACATGCCGACACGCGCCTTGCCCTTACGGCCCGGATAGGCGTAGTTGGCGATGTTGACAAAGATCTCTTCCAGAGAGACCGTCACAGCCATCGTTGCCTTCATATCGGCATCGTGCTTTTCTAGACCCTCTTCGACAAAGGCGAGGACTTCGCGCAGATTGTCGACCGAGGCATCAAAGGTCCGCTCGATCAGACCGCGGTTCTTCACCTTGGCCGTATAGTCAAATGCCAGCATCGTCAAGTCATCGGACTGTTCCTCATCACCGACGAAGAGATCGATGTCCTGACGTACCTGACGGATGACATCGGCACAGCCGCCCTGTATTTCAAGCGATTTGAGGGTGTTGATCAGACGCTCTTCCCCATAGAGCTTGTGTTCGCCGTTGGCGGCTTCGGTGACGCCGTCGGTATATAGGAAGAGCTTGTCGCCCTTGTTTAAATCCAGTTCAAATTCGCGGTAATCGTAGCCTTCCATGCCGGCTAAGACAAAGCCCGGCGGACAGCGCAGATAATCGATCTTGCCGTTCTTCATGATGACCGGTGGATTGTGGCCGGCATTGGCATAGACCATCTTGCCGGTGGAAAGTTCGACCATGGCCATCCACGCCGTGACAAATAAACCGGCTTCATTGCCCTCGCACAGAGTATCGTTGACCTTGGTGAAAACCATTGAAGGAGTTAAACCCAGCTGGGCATGATCCTTGATCAGCGTCTTGGCAATGACCATGAACATGGCGGCCGGAATGCCCTTGCCGGAAACATCGGCGATCACCATAGCCAGATGGTCCTCATCGACCATGAAGAAATCATAGAAGTCACCGCCAACTTCCTTGGCCGGGGTCATCGAGGCATAGATATCAAAATCATCCCGATCCGGAAAGGCCGGGAAGATGTTTGGCAGCATGTTGGCCTGGATCGAAGATGCCAGGTCGAGCTCGGTTGAAATACGTTCGCTCTTGGCCGTCTCCGCCTGCTGATCAAAGATGGCCTTCCTGCCCATCTGGGCGATCTTGCCGCAGATGATGGAAACCATGGAGGTCATAACATAACGCGGTAAGAAGCTTCTGACCAGAAAGAATCCCCAGGTCGCGTTGCGGTCGATCATCGACGGATCGATGTAGTTTCGCAAAGCGCCGCCGCCTTCAACGATCGTTGCCGGCAGAAGATTGACGAAGTTGAGATCGATCACGCCCACACCCTGATAGACACAGAAATAATCGGCAAATAGGGCCGCGATCAGGGTCAGGATCGATACGACGATCGTCAGCGGTTGCGAATAATAGCGGACCGACAGGACGACCGGAAACAACATGACCAGATGGATGTTGTGGCCTAAGATGCATTCGGCAACCTCAAAGATTATGATGTAAAGGACCAGAAGCACGGTCTTGAGCCATTTCTTTTCACCTTTGAAGTGATGACTCAGCTGGGCACCGCCAAAGGCCAGGATGGCACAGATGTCCATCGCCGTCACCATGCGGGTCTGGTTGATCGAAAAGACGCCGATCGAATTCAGTAAAAGGAAAAACAGGGCGACGATGCCGGTCACAAACAAGACGTGACTGACAAAGATGTTGGCCTTGATCTCGTTGTCCCAGAGCGTATCCGTCGTCCGTAAGAATTCCCTTTGGATCGCTTTTACGATATTCGTAAATTTTCTTTTTGCCGTCATCTTATTTAATGGTAAGGATGTCGATGAAACCGGTCATTTCGAAAACTTCCATCACCGTATCCTTGACATTGGTGATGACCATGCCGCCCTTTTCGCTCATCATTCTCTGCCCACGCAGAAGAACTCGGAGTCCTGCCGAAGAAATATAATCCAAACCCTTGAAGTCAAGCTGCAGTTCCTTGACATCCGATTCGGAAATCTCGTTAAAGATGGTTTCCAGATCCGGTGCCGAGACAGTATCCAGTCTTCCTTCCAAGGCAATCGAACATACGTTGTCCTTAATTGTTTTGTTGATCTCCATAGATCATCCTCCTTAAAGTGATATGCTTAAACCCGCTTTGCGCTATTCAGGATCTCTTTGATCAAAGGCAGATCCTTTGTCTCATTCTCTTTCCTGAAATAGAAATGCAGGTAGTAAAGATCATTTTTTTCTTTCAGTATATAGGAAAGTCCCTCCATCTTCACACCGGAAACATCATAGGTGTAATCAAAACCCTCCGCCTTTTCACCGGCGACTTCCTCTTCCACGAAAGCCTTGCGCTCATAGCCATAGGCCTTCATCGGTTCGGCGATCTGTTTTTCCATGTTTTCGATCGCTTCCTTCTCATTGACGAAAAGGCTCAACAAGGCGTTTGCCTTCTTGTAAGCCAAAGAAGCGACGATGTGTCTTTCTTCGTTGCGGTAGACGCCATAGTCGTCACCTTCTTTGATCAGGTTCATCGTCTGAACCTCTTCCTCATTTATTTTTACGAAGCCCTCCGGCAGCGTAAATCTGATCTTATTCAGTACTAATTCTTCCATGTTTTTTATCTACCTACTATATTGTAACAGTGTCAATCCGACGTAAACAATGATCATGCCGATCAGGATGCAGGCCTGTTTTAAACGGTGTTTGGTCAAAAGACCGACAAACTCCCTGACCGCCGCATTGGGCCAGAAATACCACTTGGTATCTGCCCCAACACCCACGGCGCGCATCTTCACCCGGCGGGCAAACAGTCCTGCCCGGAAGACGTGGAACTTGGACGTCGCAAAGGCAATCTCTTCGCTGTCGGAAACCTCTCTGATCTTCACCTTTGACAGCATCATGTTTTCAAAAGTATCGGTGGAACGGTCTTCCTTGATGATCTGTTCTTCCCTGATGCCCTTGGACAGCAGGTAACGCTTCATGCATTCGCTCTCGGAAATGATCTCATCACTTCCCTGACCGCCGGAAGGCACAAAGGTCAGCTCCTTGCCGGTCACCTTTAACTGCTTCTGATAGAAATCGATCGCGGCATCGCAACGTCCTCTTAATAAAGGCGTCGGCGTTCCGTCCTTGTTCATGCCGCAGCCCAGAATGATCATAAAATCCTTATCGAATTTCGGCACATAATTGGCCACGATGGCACCGGCGATGATCGTGCCGATCATCATGCATTCAAAGTAAAGAAAGACGGCGGTAAACAGATTGGCATGGATGTCATGGATCATGACCTCCCGTTCACTTCCTGATACGTAATAATCAAAGACATAGAGGAAGAGAAAGCCACCGATCAGCATCAATGACAGTATCGTTCCCAGAATGTTGGTCAGACTGCCTCCCTCGCGATGGATCAGACGGATGTTAGAAACGATCATACTGATTGAGAAAACCAGGATAAAGGGCAGCGACAAAAGAATGAAGAGCTTGCCGGTACTCAAAAACTGCAAGAAGGCCGAGCCTGCCATGCCGGACTCCGAATAATGGGCGATCTGCCAGGTCATCAGAATCTGCGATCCCAACATGCACAGAACATACAAAGCAAAACCGATGTAATAGATCGTGTTGTAGGAATAAGGATTGTAGCGAAGCTGGTCCTTAAAAGCCCTGATCAATAGAAAGGCCACCGCCGCATAATAGGTCACTAAAATTGTGCTCACTAAAAACTGCGGCAAAAGACCTGCCAGATCCAGAACAACGACGACTGCCAAAGCCAGCGTGATCCAAAGCACGCTGTATAAATTCGGTTTTTTATCTAACGTATCAAATTCTATCTTCATATCGATTCATCCCTGATCAGTGTTTCCAGCGTTTCGAATAAGGCATCCGGTGAAACCGGTTTGGACAGATGGGCATTGAGACCTGCCTGCAGGCTTCGCTGCACATCTTCATCAAAGGCGTTGGCCGTCAAGGCGACGATCGGGATTTCTTTGGCGTCTTGTCTGTCCAAAGCCCTGATCTTTCTGGTTGCCTCCAGACCATCCATTTCCGGCATACGCATATCCATCAAAATGGCATCATAATAGCCCTGCGGATGCTTGGCAAACAGTTCCAGAGCGATTCGGCCGTTTTCCGCCAGATCGCTTTCCATGTTTTTGGATTTCAACAACATCTGTATGATTTCGGCATTGATCTTGACGTCTTCCGCCACCAGGATGCGGCGGTTGTTGAGATCAGCCTTGTTTTTCTTTACGTCATCCTTGAAGCGACGGCTGTCCAAAGCCGAAGAGAATTCTTCCATGACTGCACCGGCAAATAACGGCTTGGCCAGGAAGGAATCAACACCAGCCTTTAACGCTTCTTCCAGGACATCGTCCCAGCGATAGGCTGTCAGGATGATGATCGCCGATTCTTCGCCGATCACTTCCCGGATCCTTCGGGTTGTTTCAATGCCGTCCATCTCCGGCATCTTCCAGTCGATAAGAATCAGGTCGTAAGGATGCATGCGGGCATGGCGCAGTTCCACCATCTTCAGGGCTTCCTTGCCGCTG
>ONXX01000214.1 GCA_900321955.1 uncultured Bacillota bacterium
GCCCGTCGATCCTAATCTCCTTTATGAGACGATTCAAAGACTGCTTGACCTGTAATATGTGGCAGTAATCAACCAGGATCTATGCATCCAGTGCGGCAACTGCGCCAGCAACTGTCCGGCAGGAGCGATCCGCAGATATTAGAAAACACCCGTTCAGTGATGAACAAACGAAGGCTCTTATGACAAGGGTCTTTTTTGATGGAACGAAGGGGAAACCGGGATGATACAATAAAGAAGAGTAAAGTATTACAAATCATTAGGAGGATGTCTGTATGAAGATCCTGTTTGTCACCAGTGAGTGTGCGCCTTATTCCAAATCCGGTGGTCTGGCTGATGTGGCCTTTTCTTTGCCGCCGGCATTAAAGAAGGCAGGAAACAAAGTGGCGATCATCACCCCGTACTACAAATGTGTCAAGGATCGTTTTTCCAAGGAAATAAAACTGGTCGGTGATGCCAAGGTTGCTTTAGGCAATATGGCGGTCGACTGCAACCTTTTAAAAGGGGAATTGAATGGTGTGCCGATCTGGTTCATCGACAATCCTGCCCTCTTTGACCGGGACAAGCTTTACGGCTATGACGATGACAAGTACCGTTTTGCCTGGTTCTCCAAGGCAGTCATCGATGTGATGGGACGGCTGGACTTTGTACCGGAGATCTTGCACTGCAACGACTGGGAGACGGCGTTATCGATCATCTATCTGAAAGACGATCAGGCAAAACGTCCGGCTTATCGAAATGTACGAACGGTCTTCACCATCCACAACATCGCCTACCAGGGACAGTTTGGCAGAAACGAACTGACCACCACCTTTGGCCTGGCACCGGGCTGGTACGACGGTGGTCTTTCCTACGTCTATCAGGGAAGGGAAGACGTCAACCTGATGAAAGGCGCGATGCTGATGGCGGATGCGGTATCCACGGTTTCACCGACCTATGCACTGGAGCTGCACACACCGGCTTTCGGCAAGGGCCTGGAAGGGGTCTGTGACATCATCGAATCCAAGATGTACGGCATCTTAAACGGTATCGATCCGGATCACTATGATCCAAGTCTGGATAAAAGAATTCCATGCAACTTCTCGCCGGAAGACAAGTCAGGCAAGCAGGCCTGCAAGGAATACATACAGGATGTCTTCGGCATCCGCAAGGAAAAGAACTGGCCGTTATTTGCCGTGGTCGCAAGACTGGTTGAACAAAAGGGTGTTGAGCTGATCAAGGATCTGCTGGATGAGATGATGAAGCAGGGCATGCAGCTGATCATCTTCGGCCAGGGCGACAAGAAATATACCGACTACTTCTATGAGTGTGTCAATAAATATCCGGGACAGTTCGGTTTCTCCGACAAGTACACGGAGGAGATGGCAGCCAAGGTCTTTGCCGGCGCTGACTTCTATCTGATGCCGTCGGCCTTTGAACCGTGCGGCCTTTCCCAGATGATGGCGATGCGCTACGGCACCGTGCCGATCGTCCATGAGACGGGTGGCTTAAAGGATACCGTTCGTCCGTATTCGGACTTCGACGGCATCGGGGACGGCTTCTCTTTCTCCCAATACAATTCCAAGGCGTTGATGCTGGCGATCGATACGGCGATCCGTGTCTATTTTGCCGAGCGCAAAACCTTTGAAAAGATCAAGGACCGCTGCATGAAGAAGGACTTCTCCTGGAAGAAATCGGCCAGAACCTACATGAAGATGTACACCGACATCTGCGGCAACGGCGTTGATCCGAATGTTACCTTCGCTGACGCCTATGAAGTATTGAGCGTCGTCTATGGCGATCTGGAAGAAAGCCGCAACGAGTACCTTGAGAAACAGAACGACGATTATTCCGTCATTGCCCAGATCCGCATCGAGGGACCGGGTGAAGGCACTTATCATGTCCGCTTCAGCAAGAAGGGCATGAAGATGGCGCCATACAGCTACGAAGGCGCTGATGTCAATCTGGCCACGACCTTCGACAATCTCTTCAATATGGCCACCGGTGCGGTTTCAGCCGACAGATTGTTTGTCAATGGCCAGCTCAAAGTCGAGGGCAATATTTCCAAGGGTGCCGAACTGCGTTATCTGATCGGCAAGGATCAGGATAATTTCTGAGGCTGATGCAAAGCATAGAAGAAGCATTAAATAAACTGGAGGGATCGAAGTTTCGTTCCTCCTTTCATTTGACAAAGAAAGAAAAGGCCTACCTGGAAGAAAAAGGCATGACCGTAATGGAGAGTCATGCCAGGGAAACTGGCGCCGGCCGATCCTTTAAACGACGGAAAGCAGACGCCGATGCACGGCCATCCGGTCTTTAAGGCGATGCACGCAACCGCCTGCTGCTGCAGAGGCTGTCTCAACAAGTGGTACAAGGTGCCCTTGCATACAGAACTGAACGAGCAGCAGGAAGAAAAGATCGTAAGACTGCTGATGGCATGGCTGGAAAGACAGGAAGCAAAAGACAGATAAGGACCGCAAAGGTCCTTTTAAAAAAGACGGCTATTCACCGTCCTCCAATTCCTTATATTCGGTTGTGACGACTCTGGTGTAGACCTTGCCGTCGATTTTAAACTGGCCATAGCCGACCGTATTGTTGAAGGTGGTGACCGCCTTTTTGCCGTCTGCTTCAATCAGCTGGGCTTTGAACAAGAAATCTTCCCACCTGGCATAGCCAAAGCGCGGTGCACTCAAATGGATCGGGCAGTCGTAGTCGTAACCGTAGATGGTCTTTCCTTCCTTGGTCTTGAGAGCCCAGTCACACAAGGCAACCCCATTGCCCCAGTGATCGCTTCCGCGGATGACGCCGTCTTTGTAGTACCAGTAACGGGAACCGCTCGGTGAGGCAAAGTCAGGTTCTCTGCCCGGGTCATCGGTTTCGGTAAAGGTGACCATCGTCTCGGTAAAGAAGGTGTTCTCATCGGCGATGCCGTCCTGCAGCTGCGAATAGAACTTCTTTGCGGCTAAGAAATGGCGGTAAGGCTTGAAATAACAGATCGTCTTCTGATCGGCGATCTCTTCATATTTTGCGACTAATTCTTCCTGTGTCATGTATATACCTCTCACACTCATCTTAACACCAGTCAAAGATAAATCACATCCTTGTTATAATAAGGGAAATGAAGATCAAAGAGCTGATGAAAAAGACCGTATTGACGTTATGCATCCTGATGATGTTTGTTTTGAGCGCCTGTACAAATAATTCTGAAGCATCTTTGAT
>ONXX01000037.1 GCA_900321955.1 uncultured Bacillota bacterium
GATTAGATACAAAAAGAAATACGAAGATCCATTATCTGAAAGATCTGAAAAAGGCCCTCCCGAAAGATCTTATGTGCAACATTGCAACTGTTAACTGGGTCGTCTATCAGAAAGCAGAGTGTGGTCTGCTGATCGATGGAAAAGAGGAGTATGAAACGCTGATCACCAATCTTCCCAAAGACAGATTCACTTCGAAAGATATCGAACGTCTTTATAACCTTCGCTGGGGAATAGAGACTTCATTCAGACATCTGAAATACGCAGCTGATATGACGGCTTTCCATTCGAGGATCAGAGATTCTCTTAAGCAGGAGATCTTCGCAAGACTCATCCTGTATAACTTGAATATGATCGTGATAGGTCTTATCATCATCGAAAGGTCCGATAAATATGAATATGCCGTAAACATAACCCGGGCTTTTCATATTCTTAGAATATTCTTTTCAAAAGGAAAAAGCGGTTGCCCGCCTGATCCGATGAAACTGATAAAAAAGGAAATATTACCGATAAGACCTGGGAGAAATTACCCTCGCAAAGTACGCCCCCAGTCGCTTGTGTCCTTTAATTACCGTTTCTCTTAACATTTAAATTATAACAGTTAAACATATAATCTATATTTGCGATAAGAGAGATTGTTTTCGTATTGCACAAAAGACAAAACGGAACAGCACACAGAAGAAAGCCTCCGAACCTTATGGCGCTCTAAATTTCTGCGTGGGTGTGGATATCTCTAAAATCATGCGTGGGTATAGATCTCACGCTTTTTTCATCTGTGTGGGCATCTCTAAAATCACGTGTGGATGATATGACCTATAATAAAAAATCCCTTCTGTTATCATTTGGTTGGACATCCATAGAATAACGAAGGGAGGGAATGATCATTCCTAATTTTGATTTTATCACAACATTGCTGAACATTAAGACAGACCAGGTTGAAAAGCTGGAAGCTGTCTCTACCGAGGAAAAAGTCTCTTACTATGTTTCTTTAAAAAGCGACAGGAAAGAATGTCCCTATTGCGGTGGTGCTTTGATATCCAACGGGTACGGACGTGAAAAACCGATCAAGCACCCTACATTGGCCGGTCACAAGAGCACGATCTTTTTCAAACCGCACAGATACTTATGCAGGACCTGCGGGAAAACGATCACACAGGACAATCCGTTCACTTTCAGGAAGTTTACAAACAGTTTCTCACTGTTAAGAAATGTCATGGAGAAGCTTTCCAATCTGAACTATACGCTCAAGATGATCGCGGAGGAGCTGAACATCTCTTCCACTCAGGTAAACAATTACCTGGATTCCTATGTGACCATACCTGCAATGCCTTTGCCGGAATGTCTCGGGATCGACGAGATACATTCTCCCGAGATGTCCTATAAAGGCTCCGCCTACATCTGTGTCTTGGTCGATAACCAGAACCGATGTATCGCCGAAGTGCTCGGATCCAGAAGTAAGGCCTATCTCGACAATTTCTTCTACGGCTACAGGAAAGAAGAAAAAGACAAAGTAAAATACGTGACCATCGATATGTGGGAACCATATAGAGACTTAGCTTACAAGCACTTCAGAAACTGTGCCGTCGCCGTGGATCCATTCCACGTGATCGAACATTTGTGCTATGATTTTTCCCGTATCAGAATCAACCTGATGAACCAGATGGTATACGGATCCAATGCCTATTATCTTCTCAAGAAGTGGCACTGGCTTTTAGAAAAAGATGATGTCGACCTGGACAACGAGCCCCAATACAATAACCGTTTCAAGACAAAACTCAACCGCAGGCAGATCTTAAAGATGTTACTCGATCTATCCCCTGTTCTTGAAGAAGCCTATGTCTTAAAAGAAAAGTACCGCTCCTTCAACAGGAATATGTCCTATGAAGAGGCAAAGGAGAACTACGATACTCTTATGAAGGAATTTGAAGAGGCGGATATCCCGGAATACAGGGAATTCGTAAATATCCTTAAAAACTGGAAGACAGAGATCCTCAATTCCTTTTTAAGACCTTATGACGAAAAGAAGCTGTCCAACGCCTTCTGCGAGAATATCAACGGGAAGATCCGTCAGCATCTGACTTTATCCAGAGGTATCGCCAACTTCACCAGATTCAGAAAGAGAATCCTCCTGGCTTTGAATCCAAGGATCTTCTACTCTGTAACCAACGTCCTGTATTCGGACAAGAGAGAAGGACGAAAGAGAGGAAAATACAGAAAGATCACAGAATAATGATATGAAGAAATAATAATAAAAGCAGGTAATGCAGCACGGATGTCCGCTATATTACCTGCTTTATTAGATAACAGTCAACCACGCACGAATTTAGAGATGATTCTCAAAACCCACGCACGAATTTAGACTATCGGTATTGCTTATTCAGCGTGCATTTCCTTGAGTTTCTGCTGATATTCACCCAGTTCTCTCTCGTTGGCAAATACGAAGTGACCCGGACGGATCTCTCGCAAGATCGGCTTTTCGCCGGATAAGTCACGCTTGGACTCATCGTAGACGACAAGCTCCTTGGCCTTTTCGATCTGCGGGTCAGGCATCGGTACAGCCTGCAGAAGTGAGAGTGTATACGGATGCAGAGGATATTTGAACAGTTCTTCCGTCGGTGCGACTTCAACGATTCTGCCGTTGTGGATGACTGCAATACGGTCGGCGAAATAACGCACAACCGAAAGGTCATGGGCAATAAACATATACGTCAGACCGCGTTCCTCTTTGAACTTGTTCATGAGGTTTAAGACCTGAGCACGGATGGAGACATCCAAAGCCGAGATCGGTTCATCGGCGATGATGAACTTCGGTTCCATGATCATCGCTCTGGCGATACCGACACGCTGTCTTTGACCGCCGGAGAACTCATGCGGGTAACGGGACTTGTGTTCCGGCAAAAGACCGACGGCCTCAAGGGCTTCATCGACTTTTCTTTCTCTGTCAGCTTCATCTTTATACAGATGGAAGTTGTAGAGACCTTCCGATACACAATAATCGATCGTAGCACGTTCATTCAGGGAAGCGGCCGGATCCTGGAAGATCATCTGGATATTACGGATGACTTCTCTTTTTTCTTCTTTGGAGATCTTTCCGTCAATCCTCTTGCCTTCAAACCAGATCTCACCATCGGAGATCGGATTCAGACGCATGATCGAACGGCCGATCGTCGTTTTTCCTGAACCGGACTCACCGACCAGGCCAAACGTCTCGCCCTTATAGATCTGGAAGTTGGCGTTCTTTACAGCACGGAAACCTTTGTTTTTTCTGCTGTTGTTAAAAGTGACTTCAAGATGCTTGACATCAAGCAATACTTCTCTGTTATCTTTCTCCATAAACGCCTCCCTTCTTGGTCATATCCAACATTCTCTGATGGAGGGTCTTTATGACAGCTGGCGGTTCGACTTTCGGAGCTCTCGGATCCAAAAGCCAGGTCTTTGCCCAGTGGCTCTCGCTGACTTTAAAGATCGGCGGTTCCTTTTCGAAATCGATCTTCATCGAATAATTGCTTCTAGGCGCAAAGGCATCGCCCTTGACTTCTTCAAACAGTGAAGGCGGCGTGCCTCTGATGGCGAAGAGTTCTTCGCCCTTTAAACCAAGCTGCGGCAAAGAGCTGAGCAGACCCCAGGTATACGGATGTTTGGAATCATAGAAGATATCCTCAACGGTACCGTATTCGATGATCTGACCGGCATACATGACGGCGACATAGTCCGCAACATTGGCAACGACGCCGAGGTCGTGGGTGATGTAGATCGTCGTGAAATTGTATTCTTTGGACAAGTCTTTGATCAGCTTGATGATCTGTGCCTGGATCGTGACATCCAGCGCCGTTGTCGGCTCATCACAGATCAGGATTCTCGGATGGCAGGCAAGAGCGATCGCAATGACGATTCTCTGTCTCATACCGCCGGAATACTGGAAAGGATATTCATCATATCTTCTTTCCGGTTCACGGATACCGACTTTTTCCATCAGTTCCAGCGCTTCTTCTTTGGCTTCTGCCTTGGATTTGCCCTGGTGCTTCATGATGACTTCGGAGATCTGATAACCGATCGTTCTGACCGGGTTCAGGGAGGTCATCGGGTCCTGGAAGACTGTAGCAATCTTCTTGCCGCGGATCTCTTCCCATTCCTTGTCATCTTTTATCTTTGCGAGGTCTTTTCCTTCAAACCAGATCTCGCCATTGCTTACTTCGCCATTGATCTCCAGCATACCGGTAAACGTCTTGGTAAAGACGGATTTGCCTGAGCCGGATTCACCGACGATTGCGACAACTTTATGTTCTTCAAAATCCAGAGAGATGTTTCTGATAGCGGTCAGAACGCGGTCTCTGACTTTAAACTTAACTTCAAGATTCTTTACGGATAAAATAGGTTCTTTTGCCATATTCAATCTCCTAGATCATATGTGTTCTCGGGTCAGAAGCATCCGCCAATGCCTGACCGACAAGATACAGAGAAACAGAAATGATCGCAGAAACAGCAACCGGGATCCAGAACAGATGCGGAACCGTCGTCATATAGGTCGAGTACTGCTGGATCATCTTACCCAGAGAAATGTAGTTTTCGGAAAGACCGACACCCATGTAGGACAATGCGACTTCGTAAGAGATAAAGAGAGGAACATCACGCGAAACGGAAGTGATGACGACCGAAATCAGATACGGGAAGATATTGTTGACAATGATCTTCCACATCGGTGTACCAAGACACTGGGAAGCCAGATTGTATTCACGGTCTCTGATGATCATAACCTGAACACGGATAAAGTAAGCTGTTCCGATCCAGGAAGTGACACACAGCGCAAAGATCAGCTGACCGAAACCGCCGCCCAACGCATAGACTAAGATCATGGCGATCAAAGTCGTCGGGATATTGGAAAGGACGTTGTAGATTTCGATCATGACTGCATCCACACGTTTGGAGAAGCCCCAGAACATGCCGACCACGATACCGATCGTCTCGGTAATCAGGGTAGCAGCCAAAGCGATGATCAGAGAGTTCTTTGTACCTGACCATAAGGCATCAAACAAGGAGTTGCCTCTGTTGTCCGTGCCGAAGATGTAACCATTGGTAAACGGCTTCAGGAAGTGCAAAGACTTGTTGTTGATATTTGGCGCCTTCATGTGATCGTAGCCGGAGAAAATCGGCTGAATGAAGGCAAACAGTGTGATCGCAACAGCGATTATCAGCATCGTAATGGCGATCTTGGAAGAGAAGAATCTTCTGAAGACCGAACCCCAGTACGAATACTTAGGAGCTGCGATATGTTCGGACGCCGTATCATCGGCGCGCTGGAATTCAAAAGCGGAAGCATCGATACCGTCATCGATGACCTGATTGGAAACAACACCATGTGTAAGTTCACTCATGTTTAGTTGCCTCCTTTCTTGGCGCTGAGCTGGATACGCGGATCAACAATGACCATCAAAAGGTCGCCCAGCAGGACGGAGAAGATTGACAAAGAGGCAAAGATGAAGGTCAAAGCGATGATCATATTATTGTTCATCTTAGTGATCGAGTCAGGCAGCATCTTTCCCATGCCCGGGATCGCGAATGCCGATTCCGTAATGAAGGCACCGGAGATACACAGAATGATCGAAGCCGGAATGCCGTTGACGATCGGAATGATCGCATTCTTTAAGATGTGCTTGGAGAAGATCTCCCTTTGTGACAGGCCCTTGGATCTGGCAAATTTGACGTAGTCCGAATTGGACTGGTCGATCATATATCTTCTGATCCAGGTCATAAGACCAGGCATCGAAAGAAGCGACAGAATCAGGGTCGGTGAAACATAGGAACGGATGTCCTTGAAGCCCAGTAACGGGAACTTATCCGGAATGCCGAAATTAACGGCAATCGAACGGATAAAGAAGATCAATGCCAAAGAAGGCATAGCAGTAAGCAGGTTGATGAAGGCAACACCGATCTTGTCACCAAGCTTGTCCTTGTTTCTGGACATTGCAATACCGGCCGGAATACCGATCAGGTACGCAATGATCAGCGAAGTGATACCGAAGATGTAGGATGTATTGATCATCGACGGTGATTCATAGTATGAATAACAGTCTGCGTAGTGATCATCAAACTTATTCTCATCAAGATGGTCAATCACCGGCTTGTATTGCGCGGTATGAAGATTCAAAGCACTCTGAATCACGACACCGGTCGGGAATTCCGTATCGGAAACAACCTGGGAACCCTGGCCCTGGCCAATGACATCCAGAACCTTGGTGCCGGCCTTTGTCGGATAGGAAATACCGAAGTCCAAAGACAGCCAGTTCTGGTGAATGAACGGGAAAGAACCGTCAAAATACACAAGATATTTGTGCTTGCAGCCGGAACACATAATGGCCGGAACGTCATTATAGTCCTTGCCGATATAGACTTTTCTCTCCAGATCAGGATTGTTTTCATCCTGTACCGCATTTGGTCCGTCGATAACGACCAGCTTCTTCCAGAAGTTGAAAACCAGTTCAAAGACTGAATAATCACGGTAGGCAAAAGCATTGCCGTTCCTCTGGTGCTCGATCGTAAAACCATCATTCTCGTATGCACTAATAACTCTCAGATTCTCATCTGATCCATTTATCATACATGAAGCATAATTATCAGAATTATTAGTACACATATCACTTAAACGCTGATAATCAATATAGCCAAGTTCATCAAACTTAGAATACATATAACTCAGTCTGGTATCACCTGTCAGCTTTCTATAACCAGTATCAGATTCGAGAACTTTATTACGAGGAATCATTGTATAGACCATGGCTATGACGATAGAAACAACGAGAAAAATCGAAACACACGATTTCAGGACTCTCTTTAAAATATAGCCTCTCATAATATAACTCCTTTCATAACGACAGAAGTAGCGGATCATTCTTCATAATCCGCTACTCCTTAATTTAATAAATAATAACTAAAGTTCTATTATCTATTAGCTTCCCAATCAGCTTTTAACTGATTATATTCTTCTACAGTAACGATACCTTCCTGTAACTTCGTACCTTTGTACTTGTACTGAGAAACGCCTGTGCTGTAGATAGCGCTGAACGGAACGACGTGAGTAATTCTGACAGCACGAGTCTGCATTGATGTAGGGATGTATAATCCGTGGTACAACAGATAAGCATCAGCCTTTGCGAATTCTTTGTAACGAGCATCCAGATCAGACTTGATTGCATCAGCAGCTCTCCAGATCTTCTCGTATTCGTTGAAGCCAACAGCTTCCTTGATAGCATCATCTGAACCGAACTCATCCGGTGCAAAGACAGTATCAGTTAAACCACATGAGTGCATGTAGTAACCAACAACTGGTGAGTAGATATCAACGAAGGTACGCGGATCCATGTAGTCCGGGCCCCAACCAGTGAATGTAGAAATATCGTAATCAGCATCAGCCCAGTCAGTTGTGTAGTAAGCAACGTTCTGAACAGTATCGGCATCCTTCATGACCAGTTCGATGATGATCTGACCATCAGTATTTTCTTCGATAGACTGCTTCATAGACTGTGCCTGGTTGACTAATGCAACGGAAGTTTCGATGACCAGCATATCAAGGTGTACCGGGAATTCGATACCGTCAGCCTTAGCAGCTTCAATGTAAGCTAAAGCGTTTTCCTTGCTTAACCATGGCCACTGACCATCCTGCAGGTTAACCTTTGTGCCACCATTGAGTTCAGCGTATGCATCTTCGATTAAGTTGACATACGGAGTACCGTCAGATGTGGAAACAAGAGTCGGGAATGAGTTGACGTTTCTGATTGTACCTTCAGCAACGAGTTCAGGAGATCTGACTGCCAGGTATGCAGGAACGTCGAATGCGGACTTAAGAGCAAGTCTGAAGTTCTCATTGTTGATGGCGTTGTGCGTATTGGCTGCCATAGCTTCATCAGTTGCATAGTTGGTTAAATCATGCTTAACACGGTTGTAGTTGAAGACAACACCGAATGCGTATGCGTTAGGCATAGAAGCAGTGATGTAGTTTTCATATTTTGAATACAGCTTCTTGTAAGCTTCATCACCCATTGCAGAAGACAGACCAGCTGCAACGTAAGTGTTCTGTTCGAAACCACGTAAAGTAGAGAATACATCGGAACCATCATCATAGATGATCTTGATTGTTTCGAGGTCAACATTTGCAGCATCCCAGTAAGCGTTGTTCTTCTTCAGAACAGTCTGAGACTTGACATCGAATGAATCGAGGATGTAAGCGCCGTTGTAAAGGATTGAATCCGGAGCAACCTGACCGAATGTGCAGGCAGTGATATCCGGAGAACCTAACTTACAGCCATCACCCTTGGATTCAAGGAATGCTCTGTTGATCGGGTAAAGGATCGTGTATTCACAGATTGTC
The DNA here is from genome assembly GCA_900321955.1 of uncultured Bacillota bacterium. The sequence continues at coordinate 8,360 of ONXX01000037.1, forward strand.
GGGAAGTAAGTAACAGTCGCGCCGATGGATTCGCCGGTGTTGAGGTCGAACTGTTCAGCCATTGTGTATTCGACAGTGTAGTCGTCAACAGCCTTAACACCAACCTTAGCCCAAGCTTCATCAGACCAGTCACCAGTGTTGTAGTACTCATCGTAACCAGCAACGTAAGGTGCAACGACAGATGCAGTACCGGACTGGAATTCAGCGGAATGTCTTAAACCGGTAACGAAGTCTTCAGCCTTAACTTCATCATAGACTTCACCAGTATTGGTGACCCAATTGACACCCTTTCTGAGGTGGAATGTCCAGACAGTTGCGTCTTCGTTTGGTTCCCAAGATTCTGCAATCGAACCAACATAATTGCCGTACTTATCGCATTCAACCAGACCATCAACGAAGTTAACGTTGATTTCATGGTCTGTAGCAAGTGCAGTAGTAACATAGTCCATGTTTGCGATTTCTGAAGAATCAGCTGCGACATAAGTCTTAGTATCAGCGAGTTTCAGATCGTCGATGGAAACAGTGGATTCATAAGTCGGAGCTGCTTCTTCTTCGCCGCCTTCAGGTGCAGGTGCAGGAGCAGGTTCTTCCTTCTGACCACAAGCTACTAATGTAATTGCCATCAATAAGCTCAGCAGTAATATAATCATCCCCTCTTTTGAAAGTGCTTCCGCAACTAGCATATTCAAGTGGCTGAGTTGTAATTCTTCTATTCCAAAACTTCTCTATTAAGTTTTGTATTTCTTCTTTATTTCCAACTTCTAGCTCAATTACACATTCTAATATAATAGTATTATGACTCAATTCTACGCTGTTTTTTTATTTATATTGTTCTTTATATTTGCCATTTTTGCAGATAGCTTTTCTCCCAAAACAAGGCGTAATGTGCTAATTGCAACTTGCGTTGCATTGACTTTTATGGTAGGTATGAGAAATCCCGATGTCTGGTCTGACACACATGCCTATGTGTTAACGTTTCGTTCTACCCATGGCATTTTGGATTATACAGGAACAGACAAACCATTGGGCTATGGTGAGATGGGGTTCTTTTATTTGACGGTGTTTATCAAGACATTTACAAGCAACTATCATCTTTTTTTAACAGCTGTTTCCGCCATTACATTCTTTTTCTTGTATAAGTGTTTCGACAAATACTCTGTATATCCATTCTTGGCTGTTGCTAT